>NZ_KV795530.1:13709-40938 GCF_001809035.1 Eikenella sp. HMSC061C02 | reverse complement strand
ACTATATTGAGTGATTTTGCTTCCTAAGCCCCTATTCAATTTTATTTTTGCAATTGCATGAGACTTTACGGCTTTTTTCTCATTACAAAAATAACATTTTTCATCATTATTCACTTTTTGCATTTTTCTAATCCAATTCTTAAAAGGTTAAACTAACTCACTCCGCCCCAAACAACAAATTCTCTTTAATTCCCCGTATTCTATCCCGCAACACCGCCGCCTCTTCAAACTGCAAATCTCGAGCCGCCTGCTGCATGGCCTTTTCCAGTTTAGCGATTTCTTTAATCGCGTCTTCCTCGTTGTGGATTTCGCTGACTTTAACTTTGTTTTTGCCTTTCAGACGGCCTTTGCCGCCGTCTTCTTCGTGGTACACGCCGTCGATGATGTCTTTGACCTGTTTTTTAATCTGCTGCGGCACAATGCCGTGTTCTTCGTTGAATTTAATCTGTTTTTCGCGTCGGCGTTCGGTTTCGTCGATGGCGGCTTTCATGGAGTCGGTGATTTTGTCGGCGTACAGGATGGCGACGCCGTTCACGTTGCGCGCGGCGCGGCCTATGGTTTGAATCAGGCTGCGGTGGGAGCGCAGGAAGCCTTCTTTGTCGGCGTCGAGGATGGCGACGAGGGAGACTTCGGGGATGTCGAGGCCTTCGCGCAACAGGTTGATGCCGACGAGTACGTCAAACAGTCCGAGCCGCAAATCTCTAATGATTTCAACGCGTTCGACGGTGTCGATGTCGCTATGCAGGTAGCGCACTTTGATGCCGAGTTCGCTGTAATAGTCGGTGAGTTGCTCCGCCATGCGTTTGGTGAGGGTGGTAACGAGTACGCGTTCGCCTTTTTGGATGCGGTCGTTGATTTCGCTCATTAAGTCGTCGACTTGGGTGGCGACGGGGCGGATGATGATTTGGGGGTCGACCAGCCCGGTGGGGCGGACGACTTGTTCGACCACTTGTCCGGCGTGTTCTTCTTCGTATTTGGCGGGGGTGGCGGAGACGAAGACGGTTTGCGGCATGACTTTTTCAAATTCGTGGAATTTGAGCGGGCGGTTGTCGCGGGCGGAAGGCAGGCGGAAGCCGTAGTCCACGAGGTTTTGTTTGCGCGATGCGTCGCCTTTGTACATGCCGCCGATTTGGGTAACGGTAACGTGGCTTTCGTCGATGAACATGATGGCGTTGCTTGGCAGGTAGTCCATCAGCGTGGGCGGCGGTTCGCCTTCTTTTTTGCCGGAGAAGTGGCGGGAGTAGTTTTCGATGCCTTTGCAGAAGCCCATTTCGTAGAGCATTTCGAGGTCAAAGCGGGTGCGCTGTTCGATGCGTTGCTGTTCGACAGGGCGTTGTTCGCGGGCGAAAAATTCGATGCGTTCGCGCAATTCTTCTTTGATGGACTCGCAGGCGCGCAATACGGTGTCGCGCGGGGTAACGTAGTGGCTGGACGGGAAGACGGTGTAGCGGCCGACGCGTTGGTGCAGGCTGCCTGAAAGCGGGTCGAACATATCGAGGCGGTCGATTTCGTCATCAAACAGGCTGATGCGCAGGGCGTTTTCGGAGCTTTCGGCGGGGTACACGTCAATCACGTCGCCTCGCACGCGGAAGCTGCCGCGTTTGAAATCCAAATCCCCGCGTTCGTACTGCATGGAAACGAGCGTGGCGATGATGTCGCGCTGCTCGATGGTGTCGCCTTCTTTGACGGACAATACCATTTGTTGATACTCGGTCGGGTCGCCGATACCGTAAATGGCGGACACGGTGGCGACGATAATCACGTCGTCGCGCGTCATCAGATTTTTGGTGGCGGAAAGGCGCATCTGCTCGATGTGTTCGTTGATCGCGCTGTCCTTTTCGATGAACAAATCGCGGCTGGGCACATAGGCTTCGGGCTGGTAATAGTCGTAGTAGGAGACGAAATATTCCACCGCGTTTTCAGGGAAAAACTCGCGCATTTCGGCGTAGAGCTGGGCGGCAAGGGTTTTGTTGTGCGCCATGATAATGGCGGGGCGGCCGCTTTGGGCGATGACGTTCGCCATGGTGTAGGTTTTGCCCGAACCGGTTACGCCGAGCAGGGTTTGATAGGCAAGGCCGTCTGAAAGCCCTTCGAGCAGGCCGGCAATGGCGGTCGGCTGGTCGCCTGCGGGCGGGAAGGGTTGGTGGAGTTTGAATGGGGAATTGGGGTATTGGATGATGTCCATGAGGCTACCTGAAAAAAGCGCGGGCAAAGGTGGAATTATAACGCTAATGCGTGTGCTTGCTGCTGGGTGGCTGGGGAAGTTTCAGGTAGCCTTTTGTGGCAGGGTAGGGCGGCAACGGGGTAGGGCGGTATTGTTATGCTGCCGGCTCAGTTCCTACACAGCTAAAACCGCAGCCCGGCTTTGCTAGCATCCGATTTTCAGGTAGCCTTTGCGGCTGGATACAAACAAGGAGTTTCCCATGAGCAATATCCGCCCTTATTTGGATACCGTGCCGCAGGTGCATGGCAGTTGTTATCTCGATCCGCTGTGCTTGGTGGCGGGGGATGTGGTGTTGGCCGAGGAGGTGTCGGTATGGCCGTTTGCCGTATTGCGCGGGGATGTGAACAGCATCCGTGTGGGGCGGGGCAGCAATATTCAAGATCATGTGATGCTGCATGTGAGCCACAAAACGGACAGCAAGCCGGAGGGTTCGCCGCTGATCATCGGCGAGGATTGCACCATCGGCCATCATGTTACGCTGCACGGCTGCACCGTTGGCAACCGCGTGTTGGTGGGAATGGGCAGTATTGTGTTGGATGATGCGGTGATTGAAGATGATGTGATGATTGGGGCGGGTAGCTTGGTGCCGCCGCGCAAACGGCTGGAAAGCGGCTATTTGTATGTGGGTTCGCCGGTGAAACAAGTGCGGCAGCTTACGGCGGAGGAGCTGGCGTTTCTGCCGTATTCGGCGGCGCATTATGTGCGGGTGGCAGAGGGGCATAAGGCGGGCAGCTGATGTTAGCTTCACAGTAACTTGTCTTCTTCGGCCGCTTCATTTTCATTTTGCGGAAGTATGGCTTTCAGGTAGCCTGCTGTGCCGTAGAGGCTACCTGAAAATCATTGTGCTATTGTTTAAAATATTTGTTTGTATTCAATTGGATGAAAGGAAAAGTCATGAAAGCAACATATCGTTTGGCCGCTGCGGCGGTGTTGGCTGTCCTGTTGTCGGCTTGTGGCGTCGGGGGGGGAGTGAGTGGCGGTAACGGCCACGTGGGTGCGCGCGGCTCGGTGGATTTGGGCAACGGCAATAGCAGTGTGACGCCTTATGGCAAAGTGGGCGTGGGGGTGGAAATAACACGTTAGGCGTGGCTACCTGAAAGCCCTGCTTCAAGCAAGCTAAAATGCGCCCTTTGTCGCAAATGTGAGTTTCGGTATATTGCCGTTGTGTTATTTGAAATATTTTCAGGTAGCCTTTGCTGCCAGATTGTGTTCAATCCATGACAAGGAACATCATGAAAAAACACCTGCTCGTCATCCTGCTGGCGCTGGCTGCCCCCGCCACCTTGGCCGCGCCTTATCAGCCGCTGAACTTGCAAAGCTTGGTGAGTGGCAGCCCCGAGCATCCGCCGATTAATGTGAATATGCCTGCCGTGCAGCGTGCGTTCGATAATTTGGCCGCACACGCGGCGGAATACCCCGTGCAGTTCGACAACGATGCCGACCGCCGCCGCGCCATCGCCGATTTGCAGCCTTTGGGCGTGCTGCTCGACAGCCTCGTGCAAAACAACACGCCGCGTGCCGGTGCCGCGCCCAGCCAAGGGTACTTGGTGCTCCTGCAAATGCGCGCCCGCCTCAACTGGATGGGGCACAACCTCGACCAGGCAGGCTATGCCGAACGCGCCGAAGCCGACTACGCCCGCCTGCTTGCCCTCGCTCCGGCCGCCGCCAAACCCGCCGTGCAGGGCGAATTCGGTAATTTCCTCGCTTCCAGCGCCCGCATGGAACGCGCCATCCCCATGCTGCGCGCCGCCTACCAAGCCGGTCATCAAGAAAGCGGCCGGGATTTGGCCACTGCTCTTTTAACGCAAAATAAACGCAGCGAAGCCCTGCCGCTGCTGCGCGAATATGTGCGCAACTTCCCGCAAGACCAAAAAGGCCGGGCCATCCTCAATGCGGTGGAACAGGGCAGGGTGGAAACGCACGCGGTGTATCCAAGCCATTTGCAGCGCATGCCTAAGCAGCATCGGCATTAAAATTGCATTGGGATTACATGCCAAACAGGCTACCTGAAAATCTTCAGGTAGCCTGTTTGCCGAGAAGGGCATAGAATTTTGCCCACCCCAACACAGGAGAACACCATGCCGCAGAGTCCCCCGAAAATCTACACCGCCGCCCAGATGCGCGAGCGCGAACAGGCTGCTGTGGCGGCCGGCACCAGCTTTTTGCAGCTGATGGAAAATGCCGGGCAGGCCGCCGCTGCCGATTTGCTGCGCCGGTTTCCCATACCCGGCCGCGCCCTCTTGGTGTGCGGCAAAGGCAATAACGGCGGCGATGCGCTGGTGATTGCCCGCGTGTTGCAGCAGCACGGCTGGCAGGCCGATATTGTGCTGCTCTTGGGTACGGTACTGTCGGATTTGGCCGAAGCCAACCGCCAACGACTTCAGGGGGTGGATGGTATCCGCTTCCTGCCGGTTGAGGCACTGCCTGCCGCGCTGGAGCAAGGCTACGGCCTGATTATCGACGGCATTTTCGGTACCGGTTTTTCAGGTAGCCTGCCGCCCGAGGCCGCCGAAAGCTGTCGTCTGCTCAACCGCGCTGCCGGCTGCAAAGTGGCGCTCGATATCCCCACCGGCCTCAATGGCGACACCGGAGAAGCCGCCGCCGACACCTTCCGCGCCAACCTCACCTACGCCTTCGCTGCGCTCAAACCCGCCCACGCCGGTCCCGCCGCACAGCAGTGGTGCGGCGAGATTGTGTGTTTGGATATCGGGATCGATTAGGCAAGAGGGCGAAATGCTCAAGCGGAGGAAGGCTACCTGAAAGGCCAGCCTCAACCAGATTAAAAACCGTTCTGCATTTAAAACGTATAGCCGGTTTGCAGCTCTTCGTCGCCTACCAACTCGAGCAAGAGCGCATAGAGCGGGGCGAGTTCGCGGTAGCGGCGGGCGGTACGGCGCAAATAGTTGAGGAAGCGGGGGATTTCGGGGCGGTATTTGCCTTTGCCGTCGCGGTGCCACAGGCGGGCGAAAATGCCGGCCACTTTCAAGTGCCGCTGCACGCCCATCCATTCGAAATCGCGGTAGAAACGGTCGAAATCGGCAGGTACGGGCAGGCCGGCGGCACGGGCTTTTTCCCAGTAGCGCACGGCCAGGTCGATTACAAACTCTTCTTCCCATTCGATAAATGCGTCACGCAGGAGGGAGACCAGATCGTAAGTAATCGGGCCGTAGAGCGCGTCTTGGAAATCCAGCACGCCGGGGCGGCCCGGGGTGAGCATCAGGTTGCGTACGATGAAATCGCGATGCACATACACTTGCGGCTGGGCGGTAAGCACGGGCAGGAGGGTGTCGAGCGTTTGCTGCCACAGCTGTTGCTGTTTGAAGTTCAAGCTTTTGCCCAGCTCTTTGGCCATAAACCAATCGGGGAACAGCTGCATTTCCCGGCGCATCACGGCTTCGTCGTATTCAGGTAGTACGCCGGGGCGGCTGGATTTTTGCAGTTCAATCAGCGTGTCGAGCGCATCCAAAAGCAGGGCGCGTTGCACTTCGGGGCGGGTGTCGTGTTCCAGTGCGGCCAAGTAGGGCACTTTGCCGAAGTCTTCCAAGGCGGCGAAACCGTGTTCGATATCGTGATGGAACACTTGCGGCACGTGCACGGCGGCAAAAATCTCGCGCACGCGCAAATAAGGCTCGATGCTCATTTTGTCGGGTGGTGCGTCCATGCAGACCACGCTCTCGCCGTTTTCGAATACGGCGCGGAAATAGCGGCGGAAATCGGCATCCGCTGCGGCGAAGGAAAGGGTGAAACTCCGCTGCGGATAACGTTTCTGCAGCCAGTTTTGCAATTCTTTTT
This sequence comes from Eikenella sp. HMSC061C02, assembly GCF_001809035.1. Lineage (NCBI taxonomy): Bacteria > Pseudomonadati > Pseudomonadota > Betaproteobacteria > Neisseriales > Neisseriaceae > Eikenella > Eikenella sp. HMSC061C02. The sequence goes on along the minus strand of NZ_KV795530.1, from coordinate 34,922 downwards.
CTCGTTCCATGATGTTTTTCGGGTTAAAATATGCGCCATTTTAAACCCGCTGTGAAAAATTGGGGTGATTCTTTGTCTTGCTTTTTCCGATTGAGCCCGATGGCGGCCGCTGTGTTGGCCGGTTTGAGCCTGCCGGCTCTGCTGCAGGCCGAGCCGTTGTCGCTGGCGGCAGAGGGCGGTGCGGCCTGCCACCGGCCGGACGCGCCCAAACAGATGATTGCGCCGGTGAAAACCAGCGGCGAAGGCGCATTGGCCGAAGGTGCCACCCGCGTGAATGCCGACCGTGTGATCGGTCAGAGCGATGTGCGCGTACGTGCCGAGGGCGATGTGGTGGTGGAGCGTGGCAACCAGGTGCTTAATGCGCAATGGATTGACTACAATCAGCCGCAAGATACCGTGCAGGCTGGCGACCGCTTCACCTTGGAGCAGAGCGGCGGGCGCGTGAGCGGCGAGAGCCTGCGTTATAAGATGGACACCCGCCAGGGTGAGGCCACCAATGCCCGCTTTGAAGCCGAAAGCAGCAGCGGCCGCCGCCTGCAGGGTACCAGCCAAACCCTGCGTATGGACGGCGAAAACCGTTATCGACTGGAAAACGGCCGCTTCAACACGTGTAATCCGGGCGATGAGAGCTGGTATATCCGTGCCAAAAGCATTGAAGCGGACTACGAGCGCAATGTCGGCGTGGCGCGCAATGCCTCGCTGGTGGTGGGTGGTGTGCCGCTGTTTTACACGCCGTGGATTGATTTTCCGCTCAACGGCAACCGCAAAAGCGGCTTTTTAGTGCCCACCTTTAAAGCCGGCTCCGATGGTGTGGAAATCACTACCCCCTATTATTTCAACTTAGCTCCAAGCTACGACTTCACGCTCACCCCCAAGCTCTATAGCCGGCGTGGCCTGCAGCTGGCCGGTCAGTTCCGCTATCTGCAGCCCAAATACCAGGGCGACATCAGCTTGGCCGTGCTGCCCGCAGACCAACTCAGCCAACACGACACCCGCAGCAAAATCGATTGGGACCACCAACACCAATTCAGCCGCACCCTCAGCGGTGGTGTGGATTTCCACCAAGTATCCGATGACGACTACTACCGCGATTTCTACAACCGCACCGACATCGCCGCCAATGTCAACCTCAACCGACAGCTGTGGCTGCGCCACCAAACCGAATTGTGGACCGGCCGCTTCGACAGCTATGCCACCGTGCAGAAATACCAAACCCTGGCCAATGCCGACGGCTACAAAGGCGACCAACCTTATTCCCTGTTGCCGCGCCTAAGCAGCCAATGGCAGAAGCGTTTCGGTATCGTCAACTTCCAAATGTTTGGCCAATACAGCAACTTCCGCCACGATAGCAAACAGGAAGGCGGCCGTTTGGTGCTTAACCCCAGTGTAAGCGCGGAATTCAACCGCAGCTGGGGCTATGTCCGACCCAAGCTTGGCTTGCACGCCACTTATTACAACCTAGACAGCCATAACGGCGCGCAGGCACACAATTTCAGCCGTATATTGCCCACCTTCAGTGTGGATAGCGGCATGGTGTTTGAGCGGCCAGCCAGCTGGCAGGGGCGTGATTATGTGCAAACCTTAGAGCCGCGCCTGTTCTACACCTACATCCCCACCAAGCAGCAAAACGATATTCCGCTGTTCGATACTGCCGAAAACAGTTTCAATTACAGCCAACTATTCCGCGAGAACCGTTTCTCCGGCCACGACCGCATCAACGCTGCCAACTTCCTCACCATGGCGGTGCAAACCCGCCTGTATGATGCCCGGAATGGCGCAGAGCGTTTCTCCGCCGGCCTTGGCCAGCGCCTGTATTTCACTCGTGACGACGTATTGCTTGATGGCAGCCGTGTGCAGCGGCGCAGCGGCCATTCCGATTTGCTGGCCTTTGCCGACGGCCGGGTAAACGACAATATCTGGCTGAACAGCGAAGTGCACTACGACACCAGCCAAAATGCCGCGGCCAAATATCATTTCGGCCTGCGCTACAGCCCTGAGCCCGGCAAAACCGTGGGTGCGCGCTATCAATATCGCCGCCATGGCGAAATTTACGATGACATGTACGGCAAAGTACGCCGGGCCGACGTGTATTTCCAATGGCCGGTGAGCCGCAATCTTTATCTGGTGGGCCGCCACAGCTATTCCTTCAGCGAACATAAGCCGGTGGAACACCTTTTGGGCATGGAGTACATCAGCGGCTGCGGCTGCTGGAGCCTGAGCGCCGTCGGCCAGCATTATGTGAACGGCGTGAATTCCAGCAAAAATGCCTTCTTCCTCCAGCTGCGCCTGCGCGACTTGAGCAGCTTGGGCAACAATCCTTTTGAACAAATCCGCCAGTCTATTCCTGGCTACACCAACATTGATGAGGTAATGCGTAAATGAAAATGAAAACTTTGGTTTTGGCGCTGGGCATGAGCCTGGCTTTTCAGGTAGCCTCGGCTAACACCGTGCGGTCGGTAGACAACATCGTGGCCGTGGTGGAGAACGAAGTCATCACCCAGCGCGAGCTTGATCAGGCCGTGGCCCACACTCGCAGCCAAATGCCGCGCGGCACGCAAGTATCCGAGCAGGAATTGCAGCGGCAAACTCTGATGCAGCTGGTGAACCAATCACTTTTGGTGCAGGCCGGCCGGCGCAACAATATCCAAGTGCCGGATGCCGAAGTGGAAGCCGAAATTGCCCGTATCGCCGCTTCCCGCCGCCAAAGCGTGGCTCAGTTTGAAGCTGCCCAAGCCCGCTTCGGTATCGACAAAACCGCCCTGCGCCGCCAAGTGCGCGACAGCATGATTGCTCAACGCGTGCAGCAGGGGCAGACTGCCGGCGAGGCCAAAGTGAGCGAAGACGAAATCAATGCCGCCATCGCCCGAGCCCGTGCCCAAGGCATTACCCTGCCGCAGGCCACACCCAAAACCCAATACCATGCCCAGCATATTTTGATTGCCAGCCAAGGCGAGCGTGCCCAGCGGCTGGCGCAACGCCTGGCGCAAAATGCCCAACGCGGCGCCGATTTTTCCGCCCTGGCGCGTCAGTATTCGCAAGACGGCAGTGCTGCCAATGGCGGTGATTTGGGCTGGCTCTCCGAAGGCGAAACCGTGCCCGAGTTCGAACGTGCCATGCGCGGTTTGAAACCCGGTCAGGTGAGCGCACCGGTACACACCCAGTTCGGCTGGCACGTGATCCGCCTGGTGGAAGCCCGCACGCCGAACACGCCCGATGCCCGCATCCGCGCCGGCGTACACGATGCCATCGCTGCCCAGAAAACCCAAGCCGCCATGCAGAGCCTGCTCCAGCAGCTGCATCAAAACAGCTTTATTTCCATTCGGATGCAGTAGGCGGATTGGCCGTAGGGGATGATTGGCCTATCCTTTGCGGCCAATTTACAGGCTACCTGAAAGTTTCAGGTAGCATCAGGTTTGGCTAAAGCTTGCTGCTACAAATTGGCGTGCATTTGCCAACGCCACTCTTATTTTCAGGTAGCCTTCAAGGCTACCTGAAACCCGTAAACCCAAGTAACAAAAGCTAATATAGAAGAGAATCATCATGCGCCCGCTCACCGCCACCATCCGCCTCAGCCACCTGCGCCACAACTACCAACTGCTCAAACGCCTGCACGGCAACAAAATGCTCGCCGTGGTGAAAGCCGATGCCTACGGCCACGGCGCCGTGCGCTGCGCCCGTGCGCTGGCCGATTTGGCCGACGGTTTCGCCGTGGCCACGCTGGATGAGGGCATCGAACTGCGCCAAGCCGGCGTCAGCGCGCCCATCGTGATGCTCGAAGGCGTGTTTGAGCCCGCCGAATACGCCGCGGTAGACGAATACCGCCTGTGGCCGGGCGTACAAAACCAATGGCAGCTCGAAAGCCTGCTGGCACACCGCTGGCGCGAGCCGGTAACCGTTTGGCTGAAAATGGATTCCGGCATGCACCGCGTGGGCTTCTTCCCGCAAAACTTCGCCCCCGCCCACCAAGCCCTGCGCCAAAGCCCGCAGGTGGCGCATATTGTGAACATGACCCACTTCGCCCGCGCCGACGAGCCGGAACAAGCGATGACCACCGCCCAGCTGGCCGCCTTCGACACCGCCGTGGCCGGCTTGTCCGGCGCACAGAGCCTCGCCAACTCCGCCGCCATCATCGCCCACCCCGCCGCCCGACGCGACTGGGGGCGCGCCGGCATCGCCCTCTACGGCATCGAACCCTTCCCCGGCGCCTGCCCCGAGCTCAAACCCGTGATGCGCCTCACCAGCCGCATCTTTGCAGAACGTACCCTCCAGCCCGGCGAGCCGGTCGGCTACGGCGCATCCTTCATCACCGAACGCTCCACCCGCATCGGCATTGCTGCCTGCGGTTATGCCGACGGCTACCCCCGCACCGCACAAAACGGCTGCCCGCTCACCGTAAACGGCCAGCCCAGCCGCCTCATCGGCCGCGTGAGCATGGATATGCTCGCCGTCGAGCTCGACCACCACCAAGGCGTGGGCAGCGAGGTGGAGCTGTGGGGCGACGCCGTTTCCGTAGCCACCGTGGCCCAATCTGCTGGGACGATTTCCTACGAGCTGCTGTGCCATATCAAGCGGGCCCATTATGTGTATCAAGATTGAGCAATGGCTTAAGGCTACCTGAAATATGAGCAACCCTTTCTTCCCCTGCATCTTCATCAACCGCGAAGAGCAGCAAACCGACTACGACACTGTTATTACCTCTGATTTCCACTATTTTGACAGCTATTTCGGTGATAAAGGTTGCGCAGGCTATGGCCTACAACAGCTCGCCAAAAAACTTGCCAAGCAGCATCAAATTAAAGAGCTGCACTTCGATTCCGAAGCTGGTATGTTTTGCGCCTATTCCGCCAACCGCGAAAGTCTGCTGCGTCTGTGCCAAGCCCTGCGCGAAATCAGCGGAGAAGAAAGCCAGCACACCGCCCCTGCCGCTGCCAAGCCCAAAATCTCCGTCGAACGTACCGATAATCTGCTGCTGCGCGGCTTCATCCTGCGCCTCGACCCAGCCAAACAGCAGGAATTTCTCGATAACGTACCGTTTTCCGCCCTGTCGCCTGTCCATGCAGGCTATATAGCCGCGCTGGAGAATGGCACGGAAGAAGAAAAAATCCGTGCCGTCAAACGCATCGAATCCGAAGCCCGCAGCCAAACCCGCCGTCGTGCCGACAGCTATCTTGCCCACCCGCACCTTATCAGCCTGTTGCTGGACGTACTGGCGCATCAGCCCGGCGAAAAGCTGCATTTGGAAATACTTTATGCCCTTAGATCTGTTTTCGACTGGCACTTGCCCGATTTGCGTTGCCGCGAAGCCTTCTACCAAGCCCTGACGCACAAAAAAGCCGCATTCCGTTACGCGGCGCTGTACGGATTGTTATTCCTGTATGAATTTGATGTGGAAAAAGTTAAGCCGCTGCTCCATGACAAAGCCAAAGCCGTGCGCGAAGCTGCCGAATACCTTCTGCGCCAGGATCAGCCCAAAGACAAAGCCGAAGATATTTTCCTCTGGAGATTTGACGATAAAGCCATCAATGCAATCCGTGAAGAATGGAAGCAGGCTACCTGAAAAAAGCAGCCCGGCATACATCCCCGACGTTTTGCCAAACCCGCCCAATACACATCAAACCACCCATGCCGCATACCCTTTCCCCCGAAAGCCTGATCGAAGCCGCGTTGCTCACCCAGCCCGAACCGCTGCCCGAACGCCGCCTGCGCGACTTGTGCGAACCGCCGCTTTCTGCCGATAAGCTCGAAGACGTGCTCGAAGCACTGCAACAGCGCTGGCAGGGCAGGGCGCTGCAACTGGTGCGCACCCACGAGGGCTGGCGCTTTCAGGTAGCCCCTGCCGCCTTCGAGCGGCTCGGCAGCCTGGAAGAGCAGCGCACGCCGCGATATTCCCGCGCCGTGATGGAAACCTTGGCCATCATCGCCTACCGCCAGCCGGTCACGCGCGGTGACATCGAAGCCATCCGCGGCGTGGCGGTGTCGCAAAACGTGATGCAAACCCTGCAAGAACGCGGCTGGATAGAAAGCGTGGGCAAGCGCGACACCATCGGCCGCCCCAGCCTGTGGGCCACCACCAAAACCTTTCTCACCGATTTGCAAATCGACACCCTCGAATCCCTGCCGCCCCTGGCCGAACTGGGCGAGTTGGTGTTGCCTGAGCTGGGTGTTCACGGGGCAACGGCAGAAGAAGAAATGGCGGAAGAAAAGGCTGCGGAATAGGGCATTCAAGCGCGGCCAATATTTTCAGGTAGCCTGATGAAGGCTACCTGAAAAACATCTGCTCCAGTACAATCCCGCCATCTTTCTGCGCTGCACAAGCCCACGCTTTAGCTTCGCAGAAAACCACTTCGTTCGTTTTAACTTCGTTGAAGCTCACGCTTTAGCTCGCAGAAACTCACTCCGTTCGTTTTCAGGTAGCCTTCCCCATGAGCGCCGATTTCAAACAACAACTCAAGCTCACCGACGCCACCGCAGGCAAGCTCGCCAAGCTGCATATCCGCAGCCTGTGGGATGCCGTGCTGCACCTGCCCCTGCGCTACGAAGACGAAACCCACCTGACCCCCATCAAAGACGCGCCCGTGGGCGTATCCTGCCAAGTGGAAGGCGAAGTGGCGCATCAGGAAATCCAGTTCCGCCCGCGCCGCCAGCTGATTGCCCAAATCCACGACCAATCCGGCAGCGTGCTGCACCTGCGCTTTATCCATTTCTACCCCAGCCAGCAAAAGCAGCTCGCCAAGGGCAAACGCATCCGCGCCATCGGCGAAATCCGCCACGGCTTTTTCGGCGACGAAATGGTGCACCCCAAAATCCGCGATGCGGCAAGCCAAAGCCTGGCCGAGAGCCTCACTCCCGTGTATCCCACCGTGTCCGGCCTCAGCCAGCCCACGCTGCGCCGCATTATCCGCCAAGCCCTCGAGCAAACCGATTTGGCCGACACGCTACCTGAAAGCCTGCTTGCCCAGCTCAAGCTGCCGCCGCTGGCCGAAAGTCTGCATCTTCTGCACGCACCGCCGCCCGAATACAGCATCGGTCAATTGTCGGACGGCAGCCTGCCTGCCTGGCAGCGGCTGAAATTTGACGAACTGCTCGCCCAGCAGCTTTCCATGCGCCTGGCTCGTGCGCATCGACTCAGTGGGCAGGCCATGCCGCTGGTGGGCGACGGCAGTCTCGCCAAGACGCTGGTGCAGAGCCTGCCCTTCGCCCTTACCGCTGCTCAAGATCGCGTGCTGGCCGAAATCCGCCAAGATTTGGCGCAGCCGCACCCGATGCACCGCCTGCTGCAGGGGGATGTGGGCAGCGGCAAAACCATCGTGGCCGCGCTCTCTGCGCTGGCCGCCATCGAAGCAGGCGCACAAGTAGCCGTGATGGCACCCACCGAAATCCTTGCCGAGCAGCACCACATCAAATTCCGCCAATGGCTCGAGCCGCTGGGCATCAGCGTGGCCTGGCTTTCAGGTAGCCTCAAAAAGAAAGAAAAAGACCAAGCCAAAGCCGCGCTGGCCGATGGCCGCATCCGTTTGGCCGTGGGCACGCACGCCCTGTTTCAAGACGATGTATCTTTCCAAAACCTCGGCTTGGTGATTGTGGATGAGCAGCACCGCTTCGGCGTGGCGCAGCGCCTCGCCCTGAAAAACAAAGGCTGCGACGTACACCAGCTGATGATGTCCGCCACCCCCATCCCGCGCACGCTGGCCATGAGCTTCTTTGCCGACCTCGATGTTTCCATCATCGATGAGTTGCCGCCCGGCCGCACGCCGATTAAAACCCGTTTGGTCAACAATATCCGCCGCCACGAAGTGGAAGGCTTTGTGCTGGCTACCTGTAAAAAAGGGCAGCAGGCCTATTGGGTGTGCCCGCTGATTGAAGAGAGCGAAGCGCTGCAGCTGCAAACCGCCACCGATACGCTCGCCGAGCTGCAGGCCGCCCTGCCCGAGCTCACCATCGGCCTGGTGCACGGTCGCATGAAGAGCGCGGAGAAAGCCACCGTGATGGCTGAATTTGCCGCCGGCCGCATCCATGTGCTGGTGGCCACCACCGTGATCGAAGTGGGGGTGGACGTGCCCAATGCCGCCCTGATGGTGATCGAACACGCCGAGCGCATGGGGCTTTCCCAGCTGCACCAATTACGCGGCCGGGTAGGGCGCGGCGCCGCGGTATCCAGCTGTGTGCTGCTGTTTGCCGAGCCCTTGGGCGACACCGCCAAAGCCCGCCTCAAAGTGATCTACGAAAACACCGACGGCTTTGAAATCGCCCGCCAAGACCTCAACATCCGCGGCCCCGGCGAATTTCTCGGCGCCCGCCAAAGCGGCCTGCCCCTGCTGCGTTTCGCCGATCTGGAGCAAGACTTGCCCCTCTTGGAAGCTGCCCGCCGGATCGCCCCCGAACTCATCGCCCGCCACCCCGATATTGTAGAAAAACACCTGGAACGCTGGCTGGCCAGCCGCGAAGGCTATTTGGGCGTGTGAACAGGCAAAGGCTACCTGAAAACGAGGTTTCCGCAGGAAGACGAGTTTCTGCGGAGCTACAGTTTCAGGTAGCCTTTGTTTTCGCAGCATAGCTGCCTGCCGATATTATTCGATAGCTTATTTCCGCTTTTTTAAGTGAAGTGGCATTTTCTTAGTGATTGCTGTGCGTTAGCTAGTTAATCATGCCTATGGTGCAGTATTTTTCCCGCCCACCCTTGTTTTTTATGCCGTGCTGCGGTATCTTGATTTTCCTTTTTTTACATAAACCCCGCATCTCTTCCGATGGGTGCGGCGAGCAGACTGTTACCGGTTGTTGCCGTTTTGCGTACCTTAAATCCGCCCGGCTTCAGCCAGCGCATTACCATGCCGAGGTAAAGCTGCCGCCGACTGTCGGCTGATGTGCATAAAAGGAGAGGTTTGATGCAATTATCAGGCGCACAAATATTGGTGCAAAGTCTTAAGGCCGAAAACGTGGAATACGTGTTCGGTTATCCTGGCGGCGCGGTTTTGGAAATCTACGACGCTATCTACCAACTCCACAAATTCGAGCATATCCTGGTGCGCCACGAGCAGGCTGCGGTGCATGCCGCCGATGCCTATGCGCGCGTGAGCGGCGAGGTGGGCGTGGCGCTGGTTACTTCCGGCCCGGGCGCCACCAACGCCATCACCGGCATTGCCACGGCCTATAGCGACTCCATTCCGCTGGTGGTGATTTCAGGCCAGGTGCCTTCGCCCGCGGTGGGCTCGGATGCGTTTCAGGAAATTGATATGGTGGGTATTTCCCGCCCGTGCGTGAAGCACAATTTCTTGGTTACCGAGGTGGACGAAATCGCGCCCACCATCAAAAAGGCGTTTCAAATCGCGCAGAGTGGCCGCCCCGGCCCGGTGGTGGTGGACATCACCAAAGATGCTACGCAGGCGCTTTCTAAGTTCAGCTATCCGCAGGAAGATATTTTTATCCGTTCCTACCAGCCGGTTACGCACGGCCATATCGGCCAGATTAAAAAGGCGGTGCAGATGCTGGCGGCGGCCAAACGCCCGCTGGTGTATTTCGGCGGCGGCGTGATTTTGGGCAATGCGGCCAAACAGCTCACCGAATTGGTGCAGCTTTTGAACATTCCCTGTACCGGCACGCTGATGGGTTTGGGCGGCTATCCCGCTTCCGACCGCCGCTTCCTCGGCATGCTCGGCATGCACGGCACATACGAGGCCAACCTGGCCATGCACAATGCCGATGTGATTTTGGCCGTGGGCGCGCGTTTTGACGACCGCGTGATTTCCGTGCCGGCCAAATTCCTGGAACAGCCGAGGAAAATCATCCACATCGATATCGATCCTTCCAGCATCGCCAAGCGCGTGAAGGCCGACGTGCCGATTGTGGGCGACGTGAAAAACGTGTTGGAGGAAATGATCGGGCTGTGGCGCAAGCAGGAGTTGCAGTTTAATCCGGCCAATTTGGAAAAATGGTGGCAGCGCATCGAAGCCTGGCGCAGCCGCGACTGCCTCGCCATCGAGCCGCATGAAGACATTATCCTGCCGCAGCAGGTGGTGCGCACCCTGGCCGAAGTAACCCGGGGCAACGCCATCATCACTGCCGACGTGGGGCAGCACCAAATGTTTGCCGCGCAGTATTACCCCTTCTCCCAGCCGCGTCAGTGGCTCAATTCCGGCGGCCTGGGCACCATGGGCGTGGGTCTGCCCTATGCCATGGGCGCGTATCTAGCCGCGCCGGACCGCGATATTTGCTGCATTACCGGTGAAGGCTCGATTCAGATGAACATCCAAGAGCTGGCTACCTGCAAACAATACAATCTGCCGGTGAAGGTTATTTGCCTGAACAACGGCTACCTCGGCATGGTGCGCCAATGGCAGGAGCTGTATTACAGCAACCGCGAAGCCGAAACCTATTTCGACACGCTGCCCGATTTCGTGAAACTGGCCGAAGCCTACGGTCATGTGGGCATGCGCATTGAAAAACCGGCCGACGTGGAAGGCGCGCTGCGCGAAGCCCTCGCGCTGAAAGACAGGCTGGTGTTTATGGATTTCGTGGTGGATCGCAAACAAAATGTCTTCCCCATGGTGGGCAACGGCAAAGGTTTGGATGAAATGGTATTGCCGCCGCATATGCGCGAGCGCAAAGCCGATTCCGATGTAAACGAAGTAACCGACCGCCACTACGACACAAGGAGCGTGCCATGATGCGACACATTTTATCCATTCTGATGGAGAACGAATCCGGCGCCATGAGCCGTGTAGTGGGGCTGTTTTCCGCGCGCGGTTACAATATCGACGCACTTTCCGTAGCCCCCACCGAAGACCCAACCCTGTCTCGCATGACCATCGTTACCCGCGGCAACGACCAAGTGGTTGAGCAAATTACCAAACAGCTCAACAAGCTGGTGGAAGTGGTGAAAGTAATCGACTTCAACAATTGCCGCCATGTGGAGCGCGAGCTGATGTTGGTAAAAGTGCGCGCCTTGGGCAAAGACCGCGACGAGCTCCTGCGCCTCACCGATATTTACCGCGGCCAGGTGGTGGACGTAACCGATAAAAGCTATGTGATTGAAATCACCGGTACCAGCGACAAGCTCGACAGCTTCCTCGAAACCGTGCCCAAAGGCTTGATTCTGGAAACCGTGCGCACCGGCGCCGCCGGCATCGGTCGTGGTGAGCGGATTTTGAAGATTTGATGTTTGTTTGTCTGGTTTAAAGCCCGCTGTGAATTTTCAGGTAGCCTGTATACCAAGCAGGCTACCTGAAAATATTTATAGTGAATTAACAAAAACCAGTACGGCGTTGGTTCGCCTTGCCGTACTATTTGTACTGTCTGCGGCTCGGCCGCCTTGTCCTGATTTTTGTTAATCCACTATATGAAAGGCTGTTTGAAAGCGCAAATGGGTTTTCAGGTAGCCTTTTGCTGCACAGGCTACCTGAAACTCGCCACTGCAACGCATACTGAAGACCAAAATAACGACAGGGTGGGCTTCACTTACTGCTATTGAATTGCTGGCGATAAATTCTGTTTAGACTGGATAAATAGAGGAAATCACTTTTATAAGCTTGAAATTGTAGTTAATGAATAGTTTTTCACTGCCATGCTGTTTGGTGGGAAATGGCGAAAATCCTTGCTGCAACAGGTTTGCAAACGATAGAATCCCCACCCATTAAGGCATCCTGCCGCAATTTCAATCGAGTTTTTACTGTGGATACCCCGATTTACAACTTCTCCGCCGGCCCGGCCGTGCTGCCCGAATCCGTATTGCGCACTGCGCAAAGCGAAATGTTCGACTACAACGGCACGGGCTTTTCCGTGATGACCATGAGCCACCGTTCTGATGTGTTCATGAGCATCCTCTATCATGCCGAGCAGGATTTGCGCCAGCTCTTGAATATTCCCGATAACTATAAAGTTTTGTTTTTGCAAGGCGGCGCCAGCGCACAGTTCAACATGACCGTAATGAACTTGAGCAACGGCTTCAAGCGCGTCGATTCCGTGGTGAGCGGTAACTGGAGCCGCATCGCCCATCATGAAATGGGCAAATTGTCGGATGTAAACATCCATCTGGCCGCGCATGGCGGCGAGCAGTTTGATTACACCGACCTGCCGCCGGTTGAGTCTTGGGATATCGACCCGAGCTCCGCCTTCGTGCATTTCGTGATTAACGAAACCGTGCACGGCCTGCAATATCATGAAGTGCCCAAACTGGGTACGGACATGCCGCCCTTGGTGTGCGATATGTCGAGCGAAATTCTTTCCCGCCGCGTCAATGTGGCTGACTTCGGCGTGATTTATGCCGGTGCGCAAAAAAATATCGGCCCTTCCGGCACCACCATCGTCATCATCCGCGAAGACCTGCTTGAGCGTTGTTCCAGCCGCGTGCCCGATGTGTGGAACTATCGTTCGCACATCGAGCGCCAAGGTATGTATAACACCCCCGCCACCTATCCCATCTATATTTCCGGCCTGGTGTTCCGCTGGTTGCAGTCGCAGGGCGGGGTAGGGCAGATGGAAACCATCAATACCCTCAAAGCCAAAACCTTGTATGCCGCCATCGACAACAGCGGCGGCTTCTACCGCAACCGCGTTGCGCCTGCTGCCCGTTCTAAAATGAACGTGATCTTCACCACCGGCAACAAGGAATTGGACGAACTCTTCGTTCAAGAGTCCACCACCCGCGGCCTGCGCCTGCTGGGCGGCTATAAGAGCATGGGCGGCATGCGTGCCAGCATCTACAACGCCATGCCCTTGCAAGGGGTAGAAGCGCTGATTGAATTTATGCGTGAATTTCAGAAGCGCTATGGCTGATGCGTGTTGAATATATTTCGCTGAAATAATTGTTTTTTCATACAAAGTGAGCTTGTGCCATAGGGAAAGCCAGGGCATTGGCGATAGGCGTATAATGAGGCTACCTGATAATTATTTTCAGGTAGCCTCTGTTTTTATTTTGCGGCAGCCTCGTTGTAACTTTGCAGAAATTCTTTCAGGTAGCCTTTTATTTGGTGTAATACCCAGGAGAACGCTATGATTAAAATCGAAAACGCCATCAGCGAAACCCTGCTGATTCCGCTCTATATGAAATACCGTGCCTCCCAGCAGGCCAACCCCATCCTTATCGATCCCGCTGCTTGCCGGCTGGTGCCGCAGATCGAATATGATTTTGCCAAGTTCGACCGCGCCAAGCCCACCCTCATCGGCACCGCCATCCGTGCCCGCTATTTCGACCAGCTCACTGCCGATTTCATCCGCCGCCAAAGCCGTCCGGTGGTCGTTATCCTCGGCTGCGGGCTCGACAGCCGCCGCGAACGTATCGGCAGCGCAGCAGACGGCGTGCCGTTTTATCAGCTCGATTTGGAAGACGTGATTCAATGGCGGCGTGCCATCCTGCCGCCGCAAAGCAACGAAACCCTGATTGCTGCCTCCGCCTTCGACACCGCATGGATGGACGAGTTGCATGCCCGCCACCCCGATGCCCAATTCCTGTTCGTGATTGAAGGCGTGCTGATGTATTTTTCCAATGAAATGGTACGCACCTTATTCCAAGACCTGGCCGCCCGTTTCCACGGCAGTGAAATCGCCTTCGATATGTGTAACAGTTGGACAGTGAAAAACTCTGCCCGCCACGATGCCATGAAGCACGTTAGCGCCCGCTTTGAATCCTTTTGCGACAACGAACGCAAGCCGGAGCAATGGGCAGACAATCTGCACTTCATTTCCAACCGCTACATCGTGGGCGATTTCCCTGCCGAATGGAAACGAATCGGTTTCGTTTCCAGCCTGATTATGCGCCTGGTGCGCGTTATCCGCGAAAGCAGCCGCATGTTGCACTATCGGATTGAGTAAGTGCGCTCTTGCCCTTGCTTGGGTGGAAATAAAGGCTACCTGAAAACTTGTGTTGCTCGTTTTCAGGTAGCCTTTATACGTCGGATAGGCAAGCGGTTTAATCGTCGGGATCGAATTTGGAAGAGAGGATGCGGCCGCTGCGGGCATCCACAATCACTTCATAATCGCCACGTCGGCCGTCTAAATCCACTTCATACACGCGGCGGCCGCGCCAGGAGGTGAGGTCCACGTCGGTTACGCGGGCACGGGTGTGGCGGGCGGCGATGTTGGCGGCGCGGGTGCTCGAAATATAGCCGGCCTGCCGATAGCGGCTGGGCTGATGGCTGCGGCGTGCCCGATGCTCTTGTGAGTAGCGATGGTGATGGTAGTCGTCATCATCGTAATCGTCGTGGTCGGCCAGGGCGGGCAGGGAAACGGCCATGATGGTGGCTGCCAGCAACAGGAGGGAGGATTTGCGTGCGGACATTGGCTTTCCTTTCACAGTTTAAGAGATTGGAGAAAACGAAACAGGCTACCTGAAAAATATAGCGGCAGTTTAAGCGAAACTCAATGTGTTTGTTTAAACTTGAAGCTTGCGCGTTAGCTTCGCAGAAACTCACTTCGTTCATTTTAACTGCGTTGAAGCTTCGCTTTCAGGTAGCCTCATTGCTTACTGGATACGGGTAACAGCTTTTACGTCCACTTCGGTGCCATGCCAGTCTTGGTCGATTTCGGCTTCAAGGCGCACTTTGTCGCGTGGGGTAACGTTCAAGCCGCGCCATACATCGTTATCGATTTCCACTTCGATGCGGCCGCTGGCGTCGCGGAAGATGTAGTGTTCGTGGCGCACTTGGCGTTCGATGTAGCCTTCCAATGTAACGTAGCTGTCGTCCGGCACGCTGCGCAGTGCAGAAACGCGGGTTACGCTGTTTTGGTAGCCAGGTGCTTGGCCATTTTCGGAGAAGCCGGCAGAAGCGGTGGCGGATACGGCCAATAGGGCGGTGAGGAGCAGAGCGTTTTTCATGGTTTTTTCCTTTATTCAAGATTGGGGGGAGGTAAAAGCGACAACCGGTGTTGCCTGAGTTGATGGCTTGCATTATAGGCAGGCAAGCTTAGCGGAAAATTAGGGCTGCGTGAAAAAATGTAAATTATGCCAACCGGCAAAAGGCTGGCTATGATGAACTTTAAATCAGGACAAGGCGAGCCACCGCCACATGGGTTTCAATTCCATCCGCCGTAAAACAATCCGGCCGTATCCATTGCGGAATACGGCCGGACGGAATGGTACGGCTTATTGCAAACCTTGAATAAAGTTGCCTACGGCATCCATTTCTTCGTTGCTCATGCGTTTGGCAATGTCGCCCATGATGGAGTTGGTGCGTTGGCCACTTTGATAGGAGCGCAGTTGATCCACCACATAAGATTTGTGTTGGCCGGCCAGGCGCGGGTAGGCTACTGCGCCGTCTTTTAGGGTTTGATTGCCCGGAATGCCTGCGCCGCCAGGGCCGTGGCACGACATGCAGGCCGGCAAACCTTTGGCCGGCAAGCCACCGCGGAAAATGCGCGCACCCAGTTCAGGATTTTCTTTGGGATTGCTTTCGCCGGATTTCGGGATTTGGCGGGTGAGGTAGGCGGCAGCATCGGAGATGTCTTTGTCGCTCAGGTTTTGTACCAGCGGGCGCATGGTAACGGCTGCGCCGGTGTTGCGGTCGCCGTTTTTGATGGCTAGGGTTTGCTGGATGATGTAGGCGGGATGTTGGGCCGACAGGCGCGGATAGGTGGCGATATTGGTGTTGCCGTCTGCACCGTGACAGGCAGCGCACACCGTATCAACCACCCGCTTGCCGTTGTTCATGTCGGCGGCGGGCGGTGCAGCCAAGGTGAAGCCGGAAACGGCCAGCAACAGGCCGGCTAAGGTAGTGTGTTTCATGTATATGCTCCAAATCGGCGGGGCAGGAGGCCGCCGCCCAATACTCTGTTTTTATAAACGTGGTATTCTATACTAAATTTTACTTTTTGTTCCAGCCATGCCGCTTTTTAAAAACGCTAAATTTTATACCACCGTTAATCACTTAAAAGACCTGCCCGATACCCCTGCTGAAATCGCCTTCGTGGGGCGCAGTAATGCCGGCAAATCCAGCGCTATCAATACGCTCACCGCCCACACCCGCCTGGCTTATGTTTCCAAAACTCCAGGCCGCACCCAGCATATCAACTTCTTCAGCTTGGCTAATGGGCACTATATGGTGGATTTGCCCGGCTACGGCTATGCCCAAGTGCCCGAAGCCGTGCGCGCGCATTGGGTACAGCTGCTTGGCGGTTACCTGCAAACCCGTGCCCAGCTTATCGGGTTGGTGTTGGTGATGGACGCGCGCCATCCGCTCAAGGAGCTTGACAAGCAAATGCTGGAATTTTTTGCCAGCACCGGCAAACCTGTGCATATTTTGTTGTCGAAAGCCGACAAACTTTCCAAAAACGAGCAGATTAAAACCCTCGCTGCCGTGCGCCGCGCCCTCCAGCCTTTTGCCGAGCGGCAAGCGGTAGGTGTGCAACTGTTTTCCAGCCTGAAAAAACAGGGTATGGAGGAAGTGGATGCCGTGGTGGCTGCATGGTTTGCGCAATGGGAGGCGGAGCATGCCCTGCCGGAGAGCGAACAGGTTGCCGAAAGCGGAGAAGAGGCTACCTGAAACATGAAGCAGCCGGAAACCGATTGGTTTTAGTTGCAGCAATGAATTTCCTATAGGGTGAAGCGGCGCTGTATACAATATTGCAGCGGTATCTCACAAAAGAATGAAATCAGCTTTTCAGGTAGCCTCAGTTATGGCTACCTGAAAAGCTGCCAAAACAGCAGCAACAAGCTGGCTGAAGGCCGCATGGCTTAAACTTTCCCAACAGTATTTCAGGTTATAATCCGCCGCATGCAAAACTCTCTCTCTCTCTTTCTCAACGGCGAAGCCGCTACCGAAGCCTTCGGCAATCGAATCGCGCCCGATTTGGCCGCACCGCTGGTGGTGTGGCTGGAAGGCGATTTGGGTGCGGGCAAAACCACGCTGGTGCGCGCTATTTTGCGCCGGCTTGGGCATGCGGGCGCAGTGAAAAGCCCCACTTATGCCATTGTGGAAAGCTACCGGCCAAACGGCCTGGCGGTAAACCATTTCGATTTATACCGCTTTGCCGCACCGGAAGAGTGGGAAGATGCCGGGCTGGGCGAACTGTTTGTCGAGCCCACCCTCCATTTCATCGAATGGCCGCAACGTGCCGAGGGCTTTGCGCCCGCAGCCGATTTGCGCATCGCCCTGCAAAACAGCGGCAGCGGCCGTGTCTGTACTCTTTCCGCCGATTCTGAAAACGGCAAGCAACTTATCAAATTATGGCAAAACTTACCCGCCGAACTTTCCTAAGCAGCGGCGCCGGCCTGCTGCTCCTGAGCATTGTGCCCACGGGCGAAGCACACGGCACGCCGCAGTTTGTGGCCGTGCGCATTTGGCCGGCCTCTTCCTACACCCGCGCCACGCTCGAATCCACCCGTCCCCTGCAGCATAAATATTTCCTGCTGGATAACCCGCGCCGCCTGGTGGTGGACATTCAGGGCGCGAGCCTAGACAGCGTGGTGCAGAGCCTGCCGCAGAAGCTCAGCCGCAGCGATCCTTATGTGGCCGGCATCCGCGTGGGGCAGTTCAACCCCGACACCATCCGCGTGGTGATGGATTTGAAAACCGCCGTGAACCCGCAAGTGTTCGCACTCACGCCGGTGGCCAATTTCAAACACCGCTTGGTGATCGACCTTTATCCCACCCAGGCTGTGGCGCTGGCACAGGAAGCCAACGACCCGCTGATGGCGCTTCTGCAAGACTACACCAACGGCCGTATTCGCCAAGACGGTACCGCCACCGCGCAGGCGCAAACCACCAGCGTGCCGCCGGTGCAAAACCATGCCGGCGGCAACAGGCGCGGCAACCGCAAGTTGGTGGTGATGCTCGATCCCGGCCACGGCGGCGAAGATTCCGGCGCGGTCGGCCCAAGCGGCCTGCGCGAAAAAGACGTGGTGCTTTCGATTGCGCGCGAAGCCAAACGCGAAATGGAGCGGCTCGGCTATCAGGTGTACATGACGCGCAACGAAGACGTGTTTATTCCGCTGGGTGTGCGCGTGGCCAAGGCGCGCAGCCGCAAAGCCGATATTTTCATTTCGATTCATGCCGATGCCTTCACCACGCCGCAGCCGCGCGGCACCGGCGTGTATGCCTTAAGCCGGGGCAGAGCCACTAGCGCCGCCGCCCGTTGGCTGGCGCAATCGCAAAATGCCTCTGACCAAATTGGCGGCATCCGCGTGAGCGGCAACCGGCAGGTGGACCACACGCTGTTTGACCTGGTGCAAACCGCCACCATCAACGACAGCCTGCGCCTGGGTAAATCGGTGCTCGACGAAATGGGCAAAATCAACCGCCTGCACAAAGGCCATGTGGATCAGGCCGGCTTCGCCGTGCTCAAAGCGCCGGATATTCCGTCGATCTTGGTGGAAACTGCCTTCATTTCCAACCCCACCGAAGAGCGGATGCTGGCCAGCAGCCAGTTCCGCCAAAAAGCCGCCCGCGCCATTGCCGCCGGGGCACAGCAATATCTGGCCACGGCCGCGGTGGCAAGACGTTAGCTGCTTGACCGGCAAGCGTTAAAGGCTACCTGAAAGTTTTCAGGTAGCCTTTGCATTCGCGCCGGGTTGGATGCCTGTGCTACACTTCATACATTGTTTGTTTGCTTGGAAATCATGATGAAATTGAAATTTGCCCCCGCTTTAGCCGTTTTGTTTGTGTTGGCCGCATGCAGTAGCGAACAGCCGATTCCGCCTGTGCCGGAGGCGCAGAAGGTGGTGCCGGACGCATCGGCCTTGCCGGTATCGGAAACTGGGTTCAGCCAAAATGCCGAGGTACAGCGCTTTATCCGGCAGCAGGCCGGATTGGGTGTGATGGGCGAAGGCCAGTTGCAGCAGTTTTTCGCGCAGTCGGTGTATAAGGGTAATATTGTCAACATCATGAACCGCCCAGGCACATCGCGCCCGTGGTATGAATTCCGCAGCGGCAATGCCGGTGCGGGCAAAATCAACGGCGGCCGCCGCTTCTACCAGCAATACCGCCAAGTGCTCGACCAAGTGGCGCGCGAATACGGCGTGCCGGCGGAAGTGTTGGTGGCGATTGTGGGCATCGAAACGAACTACGGCAGCAATATGGGCAGCTTCCGCCTGGCCGATTCTCTGCCCACGCTGGCGTTCGGCTACCCGCGCCGCGGCGAGTTTTTCCAGCAGGAGCTGCATGAATTCCTGCTAATGGCCAAAGAAGAAGGACGCGATCCGTTCAGCTTCACCGGCAGCTATGCCGGGGCGATGGGGATGCCGCAGTTTATGCCGTCGAGCTACCGCAAATGGGCGGTGGATTACGATGGCGACGGCCAGCGCAACATTTGGGGCAGCGTGCCGGATGTGGCGGCTTCGGTGGCCAACTATCTGAAAGCGCACGGCTGGCAGCGCGGCGGCAAGGTAATGGTGCCGGTGTCGATGGTGCCCACGCCGGAATTGCTGGCGCTGATTGATGAAAAAACCGCGCTGAATAAAACCGTGGGCGAGCTGCGTCGGATGGGGGTAACGCCGCTGGAGGAAGTGGCCGACCACGAAAAAGCCGTGCTGTTCCGCCTGGAAACCGCGCCAGGCCAGTATGATTACTATATCGGCCTCAACAATTTCTTCGCCGTTTGGCAATACAACCACAGCCGCCTGTATGTGAGCGCGGTGAGCGAAATTGCCAACGGCGTGGGCGGCGGCAAGCTGTAAGCCCCGTTGCAATAGAGGCTACCTGAAAAGCAATCAACTGTTTTCAGGTAGCCTTTTCCGTTACAATACGCTACTCAAAAATTCAGCTAAGAAAGCACACACCATGCCCAAAGTAACCGTCTTGCCGCACAGCGAATTGTGCCCCGAAGGTAAAATCATCGAAAACGCACCCGAAGGCGAAAGCATTTGCAGCCTGCTGCTCGATAACGGCATCGAAATCGAGCATGCCTGCGAACAATCCTGCGCCTGCACTACCTGCCACGTGATCGTGCGCCAAGGCTTCGACAGCCTGGAAGAACCCAGCGAAATCGAAGAAGACCTGCTCGACCAAGCCTGGGGCTTGGAAGCCGAATCGCGCTTGAGCTGCCAGGCCAAAGTGGCCGGCGAAGACCTCGTGGTGGAAATTCCCAAATACACCATCAACCACGCCCGCGAACATCATTAAGCTTGGCGCTCCCCAGCCGCCGGCCGTACACATCTAGTTTCAGGTAGCCTCATCATGAAATGGACCGACACCCAACGCATTGCCGAAGAACTCTTCGACCGCCATCCCGACATCGACCCGAAAACCGTCCGCTTCACCCAGCTGCGCCAGCTCATCCTCGATTTGCCCGAGTTTGATGACGACCCGCAGCGTTGCGGCGAGCGCATTCTCGAAGCCGTGCAACAGGCTTGGATAGACGAAGCCGAGTAAACCGCCAGCCAATGTTTCAATTCCGTTGAAGCGCATATTTTCAGGTAGCCTCACTATCGATGCAGGCTACCTGAAAAATTCATTCCGAAAGCAAACGCCATGAAAATCGCCACTTGGAACGTAAACTCCCTCAAAGTGCGCCTGCCGCACGTGAGCGACTGGCTGATTCAGCATCAGCCCGACGTACTCTGCCTGCAAGAACTCAAGCTGGATCAAGACCAGTTCCCGCTTTCCGCCTTCGAAATGCTCGGCTACCGCGCCGTGTGGAGCGGGCAGAAAACCTACAACGGCGTGGCCATCCTCAGCAAAGAAGAAGTGCAAAACGTGCACACCGGCCTGCCCGCCCTGCCCAACGACCCGCAGCGGCGCGTGATTGCCGCCACCATCGGCGGCGTGCGCGTGGTGGATGTATATTGCGTGAACGGCGAAGCCGTGGGCAGCGAGAAATTTGCCTATAAGCAGCAATGGTTTGCCGCGCTGGCCGAATTTATCCGCAGCGAATTGGCGCAATACCCGGAATTGGTGCTGCTCGGTGATTTCAACATCGCCCCCGCCGATTTGGATGTGTACGACCCCGAAAAATGGCAGGGCAAAATCCTCTGCTCCGCTGAAGAGCGCGCCTGGTTTCAAACCCTGCTCGACCTCGGCCTCACCGACAGTCTGCGCCGCCTGCACCCCGCCGAACCGCTCTACACCTGGTGGGACTACCGCATGAATATGTTCCGCCGCAAACTCGGCTTGCGCATCGACCACATCCTCGCCAGCCAAGCCCTGCTGCCGCGCCTTGCCGCCGCCGGCGTAGACACCGCCCCGCGCGCGCTGGAACGCCCCAGCGACCATGCGCCGGTGTGGGCGGAGTTTGAATAGCACATCGTTGCCGCAATAAAAAAGGCTACCTGAAAAATTTCAGGTAGCCTTT
>NZ_KV795530.1:0-13609 GCF_001809035.1 Eikenella sp. HMSC061C02 | reverse complement strand
AAGGCTACCTGAAAAATTTCAGGTAGCCTTTTTGCATCAAAATCAGAGTGGGCAGGGCTTACGCTTGCATCGTCCAAGCCACGCTGCCGCCGGCGCGCATGGGGACGAGGTTGCCGCCGCTGCCGATGGGGAAGCTGTTGGGCACGGTTTGCGCTTGTTTCACCAGGGTGATGGTGTCGGTGTTTTCGGGCAGGCCGTAGAAGCGGGCGCCGTTTTTCGAGGCGAAGGCTTCGAGTTTGTCGAGCGCGCCGATTTGCTCGAAGGCTTCAGCGTAGAGCTCGATGGCGGTGGCGGCACTGAACATGCCTGCGCAGCCGCAGGCATTTTCTTTGGCGTGTTGCGGGTGCGGCGCGGAGTCGGTGCCGAGGAAGAATTTGTGCGCTTGCGCACCGGATACGGCTTCGAGCAGGGCTTGGCGGTGGCTTTCGCGTTTGAGCACGGGCAGGCAGTAGTGGTGCGGGTGCACGCCGCCCACCAAGAGGTCGTTGCGGTTGAGCAGCAGGTGCTGCGGGGTAACGCTGGCGGCGAGGTTTTCGCCGCTTTGGCACACGAGGCGGGCGGCTTCGGCGGTGGTGATGTGCTCGAACACGGTTTTGAGGCCGGGCACTTTATTCAGCACGGGTAGGAGGATGCGTTCGATGAATGCGGCTTCGCGGTCGAAGATGTCGATGGCAGGGTCGGTTACTTCGCCGTGCACCAGGAAGCGCATATCTTGGGCGGCGATTTCTTCGAGCACGGGCAGGAGTTTGAACAGATCGGTCACGCCGCTGTCGGAATTGGTGGTGGCGCCGGCGGGGTAGAGTTTGAAGGCAACGATGCCGGCGGCTTTGGCTTCCTGCACCAGGGCGGGGGTGGCGTGGTCGGTGAGATAGAGCGTCATCAGCGGTTGGAAGCGGCTGCCGGCGGGCAGGGAGGCGAGGATGCGTTCGCGGTAGGCCAAGGCATCGGCCACGCTAATCACCGGGGGCTTGAGGTTGGGCATGATTACGGCACGGCCCATCTGGCGGGCGGTGTGCGGCAAAACGTGGCGCAGGGTGTCGCCGTCGCGCAGGTGCAGGTGCATGTCGTCGGGGCGGAGGAGGGTGAGGGTTTGCATGGTGGGGGCTTTCGTGATTTGGAGCGTTATATTTTCAGGTAGCCTTTGGATGCCGGGCGGATAAGGCTGCCTGAAACTGTGTTGCAAGGTTGGTTAAAACGATATTGCGGTGAAGCCGGGTTATTTGTGTTGGATCACCAAAACGAACACGCCGTTATCCGTGCCAGAAGCGAGCAGCCGGTGGCCGGTTTGGCGGCAGAAGGCGGCAAAGTCGTCGGGAGCGCCGGGATCGGTGGCGCGCACGGAAAGTATCTGCCCGGTTTCTAAGGTGGCCAGCGCTTTTTTGGCGCGGAGAATGGGCAGGGGGCATTTAAGGCCGGTGAGGTCGAGCTCTAGGGTAGGGGTCATGGCGGTGGTTTCGATGTGATTGATGAGGGTGGATTATAACGCGGGCCGGGCTTGGGGTGAGAATGAGAAAAGGCTACCTGGGATTTCAGCGCCGCAGAAACTCGCAGAGCTTGTTTTAACTTCGTTAGAAGCTGATGCTTTCAGGTAGCCTTTTGTTTAGCCGGGCTGCCTTATTCTGCTTCCCGGCTGGTGAGGCCGTAGAGCAGGAGTTGCAATATATCCTGTGGCAGTCGTTGCGGGGTGGGAGCGTAGAGTTCGGCGAGACAGGGTTGTCGCATGAGGCTGTCCATTTGGCGGATGAAGAGGTCGATGAGTTCGGGTGGCAGGCTGTGGTGGATGAGTTTGCGCTGTTGCAGGGTGTGGAAAAAGCTGCGCATAAATTGATATTTCTCTTCTTCCATGCTGCGGAAGAAGCGTTCCAGCTCCAAATCGGCCACGTTGGCGATGTCGTCGAGTACGGGCGCGGAATAGAGTTCGGTCATGGATTCGCGTTGGATGGCGAATAGGGCGGCAGCGGCTTCTTCCAGGCTGCATTGCTGTGCCAGCAGGCATTCGAGTCGGTTGCGTACTTGTTCTTTCTGTTCGGCAAACAGCTCCTGCACCAGCGCGTTTTTGCCGGAGTAGTATTTGTAGAAGGTTACGCGGCTGGTATGGGCGGCGGAGCAAATGGCTTCTACGGAAACGGCGGCAAAGCCTTGTGTATAAAACAGGTTTTTCGCTGCTTCGCGCAGTGCCTGCCGTTTTTTGCTGTGGGGCATGTGGGAATACCTTTCTTTTGGCAAGCATTCGATAATCGCTTGCATTATCTTTTGTTGCTTTCTATAATTTACAGTATATGTATGTTTAATGTAAATCTGTAAATCTTTATTGTACTCGCCGAGCCGAACCAACAAAGGAGAAAACCGCAGTGAAACTCAATGCCTGCCTGCTTGCCCTGCTGGCTGCCGCCCCATATTTCGCCCACGCCGAAGAAACCGATGCCGCCGCGCAGCTGCCTGATATTGTGGTTACAGGTGAACGTGGCAGCCGTACCATGTTACAAACCGGCACTTCGCACAATGTGTTCACCGCGCCGGATATCGACCGCAGCGGCCACAAGCTTTCCGCCACCGACCTGCTCAAGCAAACCGTCAACACCGTGGATTTGGGCAGCGGCAACGATTTGCCCACTGTGCGCGGCGTGGACGGTTCCGGCCCGGCGGTGGGTGCGGTGGCATTCTTTGCCGGCACGCGGCCGCGTTTGAATTTGTCGATAGACGGCCGCTCCGCCACTTATAACGAATACGCCTTCGGCACGCAATCGCTGTGGGATATGCGGCAGGTGGAAGTCTTGCGCGGGCCGCAGAGCCTGGTACGCGGGCAGAACGCTGTGGCCGGCGCCATCGTGATGCGCTCCAACGACCCGACTCAGGAATGGGAAGGCGCGGTGCGCTTGGGCGCGGGTAACCAGAAAACCCGCAACGGCGCGCTGATGGTATCCGGCCCGATTGTGAAAAACAACCTCGCCTTCCGACTGAGTGCCGAGCGCCAGCAGCGCGAAAGCTACGAGCCCTTCGTGCATTACGACCCCGCCGGCAACCCGCGCCGCGTGGAAAACACCAATATCCGTTTCAAGCTGCTCTTCACGCCTGAATCCTATCCCAACTTCCTCAGCCGCCTCACCTTCAACTACATCAAATCGCGCGCCCCACAAAACGAAATCATGGGCAACACCGCCAGCGCCCGCTTCCTGCCGCAGAAGCCCGTGTTTGAAACCGGCTCCCGATCCGGCATTTGGGATGTTTCCTGGCAGATTAACGACAGCTTCAAGCTCGAAAACAAGCTGGTGTACGCCCGTTACGACAACGACCGCATCCACCTGCCCATGTCCGTGCACCCGCAAGGCGTGCCCGCTACCCTGCGCGGCCACGAAGTGCAGTGGGAGCCCGTATTGCACTACCGCCCCGAAGGCGGCAGCGTGAAAGGCCTGGCCGGACTGTATTTCTTCCGCAGCAGCCAAGACGAAACCGTAGACATCCGCAGCGTGGGCGGGCGCAACGAGTTTAGCGACGCCAACCGAGTGTATGCCGCCTTTGCCGAAGCCGATTGGCAGTTCGCCCCGCAATGGAACCTTACCCTTGCCGGCCGCCTTGAGCGCGAAGAACACCAACGCCACGGCGGCGGTGCCAGCCTGCGCCTGGATTTGGACAAAGGGCAAACCGTATTCCTGCCCAAAATCGACCTTTCCTACCGCCCGAGCGAACACTTCACCGCCGGCCTCAAACTCGCGCGCGGCTACAACCCCGGCGGCGCAGGTATCACCTTCGGCCGCCCCGTGCTCACCTACACCTACCAGCCCGAATACATCAACAACATCGAGCTCTACACCCGCTGGCGCACGCCCGACCGGCGGCTCGAATTGAGCGGCAACCTTTTTGCTAACCGCTACAAAGACATGCAGCTGCCCTTCTACCTCGGGCCCAGCTCCGTGGTGATCCGCAACGCCAACAGCGTGCAAACCTACGGCGCGGAAATGCAGGCCGGCTGGCAGGCGCTCGACAGCCTGCGCCTCACCGCCGGGCTCGGCCTTCTGCACACCGACATCCGCCGCTATCCCGGCAGCGGCATCGAAGGCAACCGCTTAGGCCGCGCCCCGCGCTACACCGCCACCTTGGGCGTGGCCTGGAAGCACCCCTCCGGCTGGGAGACCGGCGGCGACGCCCGCTTCAGCGGCGGCTACTACTCCGCCGCCAACAACGCTGAAGCAGGGCGCATCAAACGCTACGGCCAGCTCAACCTCTACGCCGCCTACAACTTCAAATACGGCCGCGTATCGATGTATGCCGACAACGTGTTCAACAGCCGCCGTCCGATATTCGTATCCACCAACGACCGCCACGACTCGCTCTACCAACGCCCCCGCGCCATCGGTGTGAGCACCGAATTGCGGTTTTAGGCAAAACGAAGGCTACCTGAAAGCACAGCTTCAACGAAGTTAAAACGCAGCCCACGAATGAGGCCGTTCCTGCGGAACTAAAGCGCGAACTTCAACGGAGCGAACACGGCAAATAATTTTCAGGTAGCCTGTTCTCGGCACAATCAGGCTACCTGAAAAACCGTAAGGATAGGTTTTATCACTGCCCGCCGCCCTGCTTCCTTTTCAGGTAGCCCGCTTGTGGCACGCTGGCGCCGTCCGCCCTTTCCCGTAAGAGAGGAGAGGGCGGGAGGGGATAGGCAGGCCGCAGGGCGGCATTTTGCCGCGCTCACCTTTTCAGGTAGCCCATGCGGCATAAGGCGGCAAAGGCTACCTGAAAAAGCAGAGTTGGTTGTAACTCCGCGAAAATTTACGTTTCAGGTAGCCCCACCCAAACACGGCCGCAAAGGCATCGAGGCTACCTGAAACCGCCAAATCCACACCAAAAAGGAATCCACCATGTTCACCCCCGTCAAAACCCTGCCCCAAGGCACCATTTTCTATACCGACCTGGTCGGCGTTTCCCTGTTTGCCGCCTGGCTCGACGCATTTGAAGTGCTGCTGCAAAGCCACCCGCGCCTGGCCACCGTGTGCGCCCCCATGCGCCTGCAAAAGGAAGAAGCCCAGATTGTGGCCGACCGCAAACTCTATCTCGACTGGATACGCGCCCACCGCCCGCTGTTGGACGAACGCTGTGCCGCCATGCTGCTGATCGAGCCTGATGCCGAACAGCTGGATCTGATGCGGCAGCAGTCGGGCAAAATGGCGCCCACGCTCGGCGTGAACTACATTGTGGAAGCCGACTACGCTGCCGCTATCCGCAGCGCTGAAGCCGCGCTGGCTGCCTTCAGGCCGGGAAAAGCCTGAGGAGGCCGCCCGTGGCACACGATTCATCCCGCCCGAACCGGCGCGACTGGCTGCTGCTCGCCACCGCCGGCACCTACAAATTCACCCTCATCGGCTTTTACCTGGTGGCGCTGATGACCATCCTCAAAAACGGCGGCTTCAATCTGAAGCAGCTGGGCTGGATTTACCTGATCGGCAGCGTGGAGAGCGGCAAAATCCTGTTTTCCACCCTGATCGAGCGCTACCGCATCGGCCGCTGCGGGCGCTTTCGCGGCTGGATGCTGGTGTCGCTCGGCGGCATCGGCCTTGCCCTGCTGGTGCTGCTCGCCATTAACCCGCTGCACAGCTTCCCGCCGCTGGCCGCCGCCTGCCTGCTGTTGTGCGCCTGCGGCACGCTCTACGGCTGCGCCGTGCTCGGCTTGAGCTGCGTTTTGCTGCCATACCGCGAGCGCGGCTTCGGCGGCGTGATTCAAACCGTTGCCGCCCGCGCCGGAAAGATGATTGGCGGCGCGCTGGTGCTGCTGGTGTTCCGCTGCTGGGGCTGGCAGGCCGCCGTGGGGCTGGTGTTGCTGTTCAACGTTTTGCTGCTGCTGCAAGTGTGGTTTTACCGCGAGCCGGAGGCCGATACGCCGCCAGCCGCCGGGTTCGGCATGCTGTTTGTCCGCATGATCGGCTTTTGGCGGCTGCCCGGGCGCGGCCTGCGCTGGCTGCTGCTTTTGGCCGCCGCCGCCACGCCCTACGCCTGGATTGCCGCCACCTTCGTGCCCAAACTGGGCGATTTGGGCTTCAGCCCCGCGAAAACCGGCACGATTCTGGCCGTGGCCATCCCGCTTGCCTGCATGACGGTTACGCCGCTGGCGGGCTATCTGGCGCGCAAGCAGTCGCGGCGGCGCATCGTAACCACGCTGTGCGCGCTGCAACTGCCGCTGGTGGCTTCGTTTGCCTGGATAGACCGTGCCGCCGCGCTGCACCATTGGCTGCCGCCGCTGCAAATCGTGGCACTGAGCCTGAGCTATACTCTGCTGCTGCCCGTGATGCTGGCGCTGATGATGGACAAATCCGAGCCCGCCACCGCCGCGCTGGATAGCAGCCTGCAATTCTCCGTACTGCTGGCCGGCACCTACGCCGCAGGCTTCGCCGGCCTGCGCCTGGCCGAACGGTGGGGCTATCCTGCTTCTTATAGTGTGGCGGCAGGACTGGCGCTGCTGGTGTGCGCCGCCTTCGCCTTTAGCGGGCAGCTGTTTGAATATACGGCACAAGAGAGGAATGTGGTGGGTTGATTAGGGTCAGAAGTTGAGAAAGAAAGCTAGCTGAAATATGATTGTCAGGTAGTTTCAGGCAATAAAGGCTACCTGAAAAGTGGGTACAGTTTATCTGTATTTTCAGGTAGCCTTTTTTGATTTTTGCTATATACGCTCGGGCGGCGGCTGTGGCAAAATGCCCGCTTGATTTTATTTCCGCATATTTAAGGAGTGCCACCATGTCCATCAGCAATGTAGTTCGCATGATTGAAGATAACGATGTCCGTTTCGTTGATTTGCGATTCACCGATACCAAAGGCAAACAGCACCATTTCACCGTGCCTGCCGCGGTGGTGCTGGACGACCCGGAAGAATGGTTTGAAAACGGCCATCCGTTCGACGGTTCGTCTATCGGTGGCTGGAAGGGCGTTCAGGCCTCCGATATGCTGTTGCGCCCCGATCCGGCCACTGCCTTCATCGACCCCTTCTACGACGATGCCACCGTGGTGCTTACTTGTGATGTGATCGACCCGGCCAGCGGCCAGGGCTACGACCGCGACCCGCGCTCCATCGCCCGCCGAGCCGAAGCCTATTTGAAAGCCAGCGGCGTGGGCGACACTGCCTATTTCGGCCCTGAGCCCGAATTTTTCGTGTTCGATGGCATTGAGTTTGAAACCCATATGCACAAAGCCCGCTTCGAAATCAGCTCCGAAAGCGCTGCGTGGTCGAGCGGCCTGCATCTGGATGGTCAAAACACCGGCCACCGCCCGATGGTGAAAGGCGGCTACTCTCCGGTTGCGCCGGTGGATGCCGGGCAGGACTTGCGCTCTGCCATGGTAAATATCCTGCAGGAAATCGGCATTGAAGTGGAAGTGCACCACGGCGAAGTCGGCACCGGCAGCCAGATGGAAATCGGTACTAAGTTCAGCACCTTGGTTCACCGTGCCGACCAAACCCAAGACATGAAATACGTGATCCACAACGTGGCGCACAACTTCGGCAAAACCGCCACCTTCATGCCCAAACCCTTGATGGGCGACAACGGCAGCGGTATGCACGTGCACCAATCCATTTGGAAAAACGGCCAAAACCTGTTTGCCGGCGACGGCTATGCCGGCTTGAGCGACACCGCCCTCTACTACATCGGCGGTATCATCAAGCACGCCAAAGCGCTGAATGCCATCGCCAACCCCTCCACCAACTCCTACAAACGCCTGGTACCGCATTTTGAAGCGCCCACCAAACTGGCCTATTCCGCCAAAAACCGCTCCGCTTCAATCCGCATTCCCACCGTGCACAGTGTGAAGGCCCGCCGCGTTGAAGTGCGTTTCCCAGACCCCACCGCGAACCCCTATTTGATGTTTGCCGCGCTGCTGATGGCCGGGCTGGACGGCATCCAAAACAAAATCCACCCCGGTGATCCGGCCGACAAAAACCTCTACGACCTGCCGCCGGAAGAGGATGCACTCGTGCCGACCGTGTGCGCCTCTTTGGAAGAAGCCCTGGCCGCCCTCAAAGCCGACCACGAATTCCTCCTGCGCGGCGGCGTGTTCAGCCAAGACTGGATCAACAGCTACATTGCCTTCAAAGAAGAAGACGTGCGCCGCATCCGCATGGCGCCACACCCGCTGGAATTTGAAATGTATTATTCGCTGTAAGGCAGAATGTAAAGGCTACCTGAACAATCAGGTGGCCTTTTTTATACCGAATATCGCAAACCAACTTTCGTGACCGTGTCGGTTCGCCTTGCCGTACTCCTGTACTGTCTGCGGCTCACCGCTTTGTATCGAAAGCCAATTTTTCTTGCTAGATTTGCCCAGGCTGCTGCTTGTTGAATGTTTCAGGTAGCCTATATCCCGTAAGTGTACGAGACAAAATGGCGGCAGATTGAGCAAAATCGGATAGTTTGGAGCAGGAGAGTGCCAGTATGATGCCGCCTGTTTTAAATTATCCCAGCAATAAAGGAACACATCATGGGCGCACGCCGAAAATTTCCGATTCCGCTCAGCTATTTCAGCATCACCATCGGCCTATTCGCGTTGGGTTTGTCGTGGCGTTATGGCGCAGCGACAGGCCTGATGCCGGCTTGGCCGGGCGAAGGGTTGCTGGCGGCGGCGTTTGCCGTGTGGCTGGTGCTGGTGGTAGCTTATGTGTGCAAGATATTGGCTTATCGCGATGAGTTTTTGGGCGACTTAACCGATTTGGTGCAATGCTGCTTTCTCAGCGCCATTCCGATTACCACCATCTTGGCAGGCATTGCCGGGCTGCCTTATGCCGCTGGGGCGGCACGCGTGTTGGTGTATGCCGGTATTGCCGGGCAGCTGGCGTTTGCCATGTATCGTGCTGCCGGGCTGTGGCGCGGGCTGCACAACTTGGCCGCCACCACGCCGGTGATTTATCTGCCTACGGTGGCCACCAATTTTGTGAGTGCCACGGCGCTGGGCGTACTCGGGCTGCATGATTATGCGGTGTTGTTTTTCGGCGCGGGGATGCTGTCTTGGTTTAGCCTGGAGGCGGCGATTTTGGGCAGGCTGCGCACGGAGGTGGCAGTTGCGCCGCAGGTGCGCGGGATAGTGGGCATCCAACTTGCGCCGGCCTTTGTGGGCTGCGGGGCGTATTTTGCGGTAAATGGCGGGGCAATCGACACGTTTGCGCTGGCCTTGATGGGCTACGGCTGTTTGCAGTTTCTGCTTTTGCTGCGCCTGCTGGGTTGGTTTGCCGAGGGCGGGTTTAGCATGAGCTGGTGGGGTTTCTCGTTCGGCTTGGCGGCCATGTGCGGCTGCGGGCTGCACCTCTTGGCCGCAGGCAAGATGGTATGGCTGGGCGCGGCGTTGGCGGTAAGCGGCTCGGCCGGGGTGGCGCTGTTGCTGGCGGGAACGCTGTATTTGGTGTGGCAGGGGCGGTTTTGGGTGCGTTAGGCTGCTTATATCCTTGTTGTAAAATATAAAGGCTACCTGAAAACGGTTGATACGGTTTCAGGTAGCCTTTTTGTAGCGGAGGAAGGTATCAGAGTAAATCCAATTGCGCTAAAGCCTGTTGCAGCTGGTCGGCCGTCCAGTGGTTGCCGGCGGCGAGGGTCATGAGGGCGGTGGCGGTTTCGATATTGCATTTGCCACCACCCACCGCGCCGGCCTGGCGCAGGGCGTTGCCTTGGGCGTAGGCGGTGCCGGTGCGGCCGTGGTGGGCTTGGCTGATGTTGAGCAGCAGGCCGCCATTTTGGGTGAAGTGTTGCACGGCGGCGAGCAATTCGGGGCTGGCGGGGGCGTGGCCTTGGCCGTAGGAAAGCAGGATGGCGGCTTCTTGGGGGAAGTGGCGCAGGCTGTGGGCGATTTGCTCGGGGCTGCTGCCGGGGGTGAGCAGATGGCTGCACACGCGGACGGCTGGGTTGAATCTGGTGGGCAGGCCGCTGAGGCGGCGGGGCGGGGTGTTTGGCTGCCAGGTGTTGAAGTGGGCGTTGTCGAAGCCTTGGTCGAGCTCGGTGCTGCATTTGCTGCTGCCGACGGCGGGGTAGAGTCGGCCGCCGAAGGCGATAACGGTGCTGTGCAGTTGGGGGTTTTGCAGGGCGGCGATGGCGGTTTGCAGGTTGGCGGGGGCGTCGCTATCGGCGGCGTGGTAGGGCTTTTGCGCGCCGGTGAGGACGATGGGTTTACCGCCGCTGTCGAGCGCAAGGGCGAGGAAGTTGGCGGTGTAGGCGAGGGTGTCGGTGCCGTGCAAGACGAGGATGCCGTCGTGCTCGGGCAGGGCGGCTTGCAGGATGACGAGCCATTCTGCCCAATGTTGGGGGGTGATGTTGGAGCTGTCGATCAGGGGCTGGCAGATGTGCCAGTGAAACACGGCTTGTTCGGCATAGGGCTGCAGGGCTTGTTCGGCGAGCTGGGCATCGGGAACGAGGCCGTCGGGGCTGGGCTTCATGCCGATGGTGCCGCCGGTGTAGAGGACGAATATTTTTTGCATGGCGGGATGGTTTGCTGGAAATGGGATATGGGATTATAGGGGCTAGTTGGAAAGTTGGGGTAGGGGATTGGGGTTTCTTTTTCAGGTAGCCTTGGTGTGTTGGTGGGATGGGTCAAAGGCTACCTGAAAAACCAATTAGTCGGTGTAAACAGGCAAATAGGGCTGGATTCGGTTTGCGGGCAGGTGTTCGGTTTCGTGCGGCAGATAGGTGCCGGCGTAGATGTGTTCGTCGATATCGGGGTCGTGTACGAACCAATCGTAGTAGGTTAATTCGCCTTGGGCATCAAACCAGTCGCAGCGGGCGGTTTGTGCGCTGATGCGGTAAGAGTGGGTGTAGCACAGAAGCTGGAGGCCGTTGCCGGTGTCGCGGTAGTCGGCAAAACCGTCTTCTTGTGCGAAGGGCGGGGTGTGGTAGTGATAAATCCGGCAGGCTGTGATGCAGCCGGCAGCGGCTGTGTAGCAAAAGAAGCCGCGTATGCGGTTTTGGGTGTCGAATTCGGCGGTGGTTTGGCTGATGAGCTGGCCGTGTTCGTTGAGCTCGGTGGTGCAGACGGCAATGTCTTGATGATTGCGGATGATGATGAATTGGCGGTTGGAATCGGGATCAAGTGTGAGCATGGCATGGTTTAAAGGCTACCTGAAAAGTGTTTTGCTTTTCAGGTAGCCTTTTAGTTAGCTGATGGAATTACTGAACTTTAATCAGTTTAACATCGAATACCAGCACGGAGTTGGGCGGAATGCTGGGGTTGCCTTTGTCACCGTAGGCGAGTTCGGCGGGGATGTATAGGGTGTATTCGCCGCCTTCTTTCATCAGTTGCAGGCCTTCGGTCCAGCCTTTGATCACGCCGTCGAGCTTGAAGGTAGCGGGTTCGCCGCGTTTGATGGAGCTGTCGAACACGGTGCCGTCGAGCAATCTGCCTTCGTAGTGTACGGTTACAGTGCTCTTAGCAGTAGGCTGTTTGCCGGTACCTTCGGTTTTCACGCTGTATTGCAGGCCGGAGGGCGTGGTTTTCACGCCTTCTTTGGCTTTATTGGCTTCGAGGAAGGCTTTACCTTCTTCCAGCTGGCGGGTGGCCAGTTTGCCCATCTGGGCAGTGTGGTATTGCTGCAGGATGTTGTTGGCTTCTTCATCACTCACGGGCAGCGGCTGGCTGGCCATACCGGCCTGCAGGCCTTTAATCAGGGTGGCTTGGTCGAAATCTAAGATAGTATTGGCGTCGCCCAGCTGTTGGCCTTGCAGGTAGCCGATGAGGTAGCTGGCTTTTTGCTGTTCAGTCATGCCGGCCAATACGTCGGAGGCGGCGGCAGGGCCTGAAGCGGCAGCGGGGCCGGATGCGGTTGAAGCTGCGGCAGGGGAAGATGCGGCCGGAGCAGAGGCGCCGCCGGAAGCGGGCTGTTGGTTACAGGCGGCCAGGGCGAATACCACGGCGGCAGCCAGCAGGCCGGTGCGGAATGTGTTGGTTTGCATAAAACTCCCTAATATGAATGAAAAGAAACAACAGCGGGCATTACATCATTTCCGCCGTGCCGTTTCAATCGGTTTTACCTGAATTAAAAGGCCTCGGCTTGTTTTTTCGCGGCGGAAGTGATGAAATCCCGCCTTTGCACCGAACACACAGAAAGATTTGCTATGCCATCCGTTTGCCTGCCGCGCGGCCCGATTATGGCCGATGTTGCCGCCCACCGCCTGAGCGAGGAAGAAAAACAACGCCTGCTACACCCAGCCGTGGGCGGCGTGATTCTGTTTCGCCGCAATTACCAAAACCGTAGCCAGCTTCAGGCTTTGTGTGCCGAAATCAAGGCTTTGCGTACGCCGGAGTTGGTGATTGCCGTGGATCATGAGGGCGGGCGCGTGCAGCGCTTTATCGAAGACTTCACCCGCCTGCCGGCCATGAGCACACTGGGCGGCATTTGGGAAAAACAAGGCCAAGTAGCGGCAGAAGCAGCGGCCGAGCAGGTGGGCTGGGTGTTGGCGGCAGAATTGCGCGCCTGCGGGGTGGATTTGTCGTTTACGCCGGTGTTGGATTTGGATTGGGGGCAGTGCGCCGTAATCGGCAATCGCAGCTTTCACTGCCAAGCCGATACTGTTACCGCGCTGGCGCTGGCGCTGCAACGCGGACTCAATCAGGGCGGTATGCAAAGCTGCGGCAAACACTTCCCCGGCCACGGCTTTGTTTCCGGCGACAGCCACCACGTTCTGCCCGAAGACCCGCGCAGCCTGACCGAACTGATGGCGGCGGATATCCGGCCTTTTCGCGCCATGGCCGCCGAGGGCATGGCCGCCGTGATGCCCGCGCATGTGGTGTACCCGCAGGTAGACAAACAACCTGCCGGTTTTTCGAGCATCTGGTTGAAGCAGATTTTGCGCCAGGATTTGGGCTTCAACGGCGTGATTTTTTCCGACGACCTCACCATGGAAGGCGCCAGCATGGCCGGCGGTATCCGCGAGCGGGCAGCGCAATCTTTTGCCGCCGGCTGCGATATCGTGTTGGTGTGTAACCGCCCCGATTGGGTGGACGAGCTGCTCGAAGGCTTCAGGCTACCTGAAAACCCGCAACTGGCCGAGCGCTGGCAATACATGGCCGGGCGCGGCACACCAGAGGATTACGCCGCAGTAATGCAGCAGCCCGAATTCCAAGCCGCCCAAGCCTTCACCGCTGCCCTTTCCTCGCCGCAAGATTTGGCCGGCGGGGTGAAAGTGGGCGAGGCGTTTTAAGGAGGATACTTATGTTGAACCCGAAAATTTTCAGCCTGCCGGAAGAAGAGCTGCCGGTAAAAGACGTGCCGCAGGGCTATGCCATCGTGTCCGACCAGGTTGCCAAAGAAGGCATGCCGATCCGTTTTCTGTATCGCGAAGAGCCTGATGCCGCCTTTTCTCCCGACAGCGGCTGGCGGATGTTTTCCGGCTTTGAAGACGATGACTACGCAGACAATGCCGACAACTTCCACCTCTACAGCCTGCAACGCATGGCTAATTACCAGCCGGCGATCGCCAAATTGCTGCACAGCCCCACCGGCTCGGTGTTTGAGCAGGATTTACACCAGCCGGATTTTGTGGCGGTGAGCGATTGGGAGATTCCGCAGGAGTAAGTTTGGCGGAGTCGCACATAGCAAATAAGGCTACCTGAAAAAAGTTTGGGGCTGTACTAGATTAGCCCTAAATTCCACACC
>NZ_KV795529.1:0-379 GCF_001809035.1 Eikenella sp. HMSC061C02 | reverse complement strand
CCGAGCCCAAATTTCGCCAGCTCCTGCGGCTGTTTGCTTTGGATTTGACTGCCTCCGATACCGCAAAACTGACGGGTGTCAGCATCAGAAGTGTCAATAACCTGTACCTGAAATTGCGCCGGCGTTTGGCTGACGAATGCGGGAGGCAGGCACCTTTATACGGCATTGTAGAATTGGACGAATCCTATTTTGGTGCCAAACGCATCAGAGGCAAACGCGGGCGCGGTGCGGGTGGGAAAACCATCGTTTTCGGCATTTTGAAACGCGGGGACAAGGTTTATACCGAGATTGTTCCCGATGCCTCCAAGGCAACGCTGCAAAAGGTCATTAGAGGTCGTGTCGGTATCGAGAGTGTCATCAATACCGACGGTTGGCGCGG
>NZ_KV795528.1:10957-14587 GCF_001809035.1 Eikenella sp. HMSC061C02 | reverse complement strand
GGAATTTAGGGCTAATCTACGTCAGCCCCTTTTTTCGGACATAAGAAAAGCCTTTAAACGTTGATTAACCCTAAGATAAAGAGTAGGTTTAATTGTCGTTTAAAGGCTAGGGGGGGAAAGAGGTTGAAGTGGTTCAGTAAACCATCTGTCTACAAAAGCGGTTTTTCAAGAACCATAAAGGAGTTCAAAAAAAACAATTCTGCACTGGATCGGGTGCAATGTAGGTCACCTACACACTGAACATAGGTCCCTTGGCTTGTCTTATGTGCATCAATTGCTTGTTCATAGTCATCTCCAGAAAGAGTAAAAGATACTTTTTTTGGTTTTCCTTGTACAGACGTATTAATAGTAACCTTACCGCTATTGCTGTCAGGCTCCTTTTTTAAAGCGACTATTTGGCCAATATAGCACCCACCTTTAAGCACAAAGTCACGACCAGTCAAATAGTTGTAAGCTTTCTGTACAGGCTCAATATCTTGAGCAGAAAAATAAACGCTCCTGTCGGATTTTGGGTATCTCGTATCTTCTCCAGCTAATTTTATCTCTACATCACGCTCTTTATTTGTCCCACTCATTTGAACAATTGCATGACAGATTCCTGCATCGGCACCATCTGCAGACGCACGGGCAAATTCTAAAATGTTGTCTTCCTCTTTATATTTCTCAACAGATGATTTTAAAGCGCTCAAGGCTTTATAAATGGCATCATTAACCATCTTTCCGGTAGGTACGGGATCCAAATCTTGTTGTTCCGTATCGTGAATAGCCTCGGGGGTAATAATATTAATCGCGTAGCTGCCGATTTGTGTCTGCCCCAATAAAACGGATTCCATAAATCTGTTAATCCGCTGTTTTTTGCTAATGCCTTTTTTTGCACCGGTGAATATTTTCGAGGCAGCCGACTTAATCATGGATTCCGCACTTTGAAATAAGAGTGCGCCATCATTAAGCGGAATCGTACCGTTCTCTACATCATCGCCAATCACCCTGATGCTGATTGTATCTTGATTGTGCAGCGAAGTTAAAATTTCTTCTTCGGTGCATTTTTCGGCGTTTGCCAAAACTTTGACAACCTGTGCCACTGCCGACTTATAGTCCGACAGGCTCTCATCGTGAGGGACTCTGAGTGTTACATCAGGAAAATCGGGATGCCTCCAAACAGTAATCGGCAAATCCAAAACCACATCCAGTTTCTGCCACTCTTGCCGTTCCAGATAACGGGTAAGCATTCGCAAAGTGATACTGTTAACGGTGTACATATACTTTTCCTTCTGCTGCCGAGTACATTATTTCATCGAGTACTTTAGGTGTTAACACCTGATTTTGGGGAATATTGATAGCAATAGTACTGGTATTACCGGCCGGAGGATTGTCCTTTAAAGATACCCAATAACACTTATTTCGCAGCATGATTGCGCTTGAGGTGAAACCGCACCAATCTTCACACTGCTCCGGAATGTCTAGTAAGAACAGATATCTATGCGTGCTATACCGATTTCCGATTAGCTGATTATAGTTTTTAACTTCCAAATTATAAGACAGCAACCCGTTTTTCAATGTCCGTAATGCTGCTGTGGCTTTCAATTGCACATGGATAATCGGATCCGTAAAAAGCGGCATAAACCCGTTGTCAGCATGGCATGAACCGCTGATTGAAATATCAACCCCATCATAGTCGGGAAAGATAGATGATACCCGCCAACCATTTACGGCAGCCAATGCATGGACAAATGCTATTTGGAATTGTTCCATGCGTATAGTATGCTGCATTTTGCTTCCCCGCATTTCCCGATCTCCCGAACATGTTAAATTATATCAATTTAAGTGAGAATTCTAGCTTAACCGATATCCTTTTTAAAACACCAAGATTCCCCGGCCGTCGATTTCCATAACAAAAGCTCTGCATTTGCAAGGCTTTTGTTGTAGCCTTTTTCTTACTCCAACACATTGCGAATCGCAAAGCCGGTAATATCAATCACCATCTCGTTGTCCACCGTGTAGCTCTCGCCTACTTCGGTTACGCAAAAGCCGAGGTAGCTGCTTGGCACCGGGTACGTTTGGCATCAGCGAGATTTTGGCGTCCTCGATGCTGCCCCAGTTGATGGCGGTGCCGTCGGTGGGCATCACAGCGGTGGCGGTTATGTCGTATTGCCGGCGAGCCAACTCATCCAAAGTGTGGAGGCCGACCGCGCCAACAAATGCAGGCTGGTTCTGCGGCCGGTTGGTCGTAATCAACCTCTGATAGGCCTGATACAAATCATCTGCCACCGCACGTTGCATCTGCAATTGCCCCAGCTGCACCAAGTGCCGCTTGCCCACATTGCCGTCAAAGCCGCGGTCAGCCATAAAGGAGCGGCCGTCGGCTAAACAGATGGCGTGGGTCGGCTCGGTGTCGCCCACCTTGTTCACCACGCGGTACACCTCTTCCAGCAGCCCCTCTCTGTCGGCCACCGCATCAACCATTCCAAATCGTTTGCCGACCGTCAGAACCATATCAGCGGCATTGAGAATTTTTGGAACCAAGCAAAACGCCACTCACACAAGTTTAACAGCATTCTGAAAGAGCATTTTTAGCTGCATTTCGAATGAGTGTGAATGGCGCTTTAACAACCGTAAAATCAAGCCTCTTACCCTATTTTAAAGCAATTAATAAAACTAACTTATCCCGGTTATCTAGGACAGACCTATTTATTAGCAGATATTGAATACGATATAGGTATCCCAATCATAATCCGTCGCAATATTAGTATTTATCTGCTTGCATTTATTCAAATGACTAATCTGAAATAATGCATCTTGATCAAAAGGATAAAATCGGAGACTTGCTTCAGCATGTGGCAAGGTAATTCTGCCCCAGTAACCCATACCCTGATCATAAATAATATTAGTAAATTCTCCTGATTCATGCATTAGTTTTAATATCCTTGCATGCTGTAACTGACTCTTGGTAATATTAACTGAAATCTTATTAGAGTAATCAGAAAACCATTGTTTAAATACTTCTTGTTGCATGTTACTATTTTGCCAGTCATGCCATAAATATTCACTATTTTGATAGGTTTGCCTAGTTGGTGATATATTTAACTCCAAGGTAGAAAATGGTTTTTTATTCAAGCAATATAATTCCTTAATAACACTATCCAATATCAATAATGTTAACGGACTTTTCAGATATCGATCAGTATAAACCACAGCCGTGATAGGATCTTTTTTAATTTGTACTGACAATGGATATTGCTTGTCTATCAGTTCCAGCATCCTTGCGCCAAAACTATCTAGTTTTCCATCTAATTCGTGATTCAAATTAATCAGTTTCCCACCTTTTTGCGAAAACCAATTTTCTGTATCAATTAGTGTGGTATTTACTTCTGACAAACACTCACTAGTAAACAATGCTTTGGTATGTCTGGAAAATATTTCTTCAGGCTGTATATGCAGCAGACTAGTGGTATGAATGCCGTCTGAAAGTTGAGCAGATAAGATTGTATCCTCTACATCGGCAGAAGCGATGGCAACCTGCCAGCCAGCCTGTATGAACGGATGGAACAGCTCTCGGATGTTGTTGTCATCTATCCAAGCAGCTTGGGTAAAACAGAATACCGGCTGTATCTGATACAGCATCTGCCATTT
>NZ_KV795528.1:0-10857 GCF_001809035.1 Eikenella sp. HMSC061C02 | reverse complement strand
TGTATCTGATACAGCATCTGCCATTTCATTACTTGTGCTTTAATTTCAGGGCTATCCCAATTATTGCCAGTTTGGTGGACAAAAATCAGGAGCCTACCTCCCTGCATTTCCAGAATACGTTTTTCCAGTTCAGCAATGGGTGTACGTGCACAATAACGACTGCCAGCAATGCGTGAAATGCTTGCAGGCAGTTTCAAATGTTGATTAAATTTCGCTTCTTCAAGCCACTGCAAAGCTTGATGACGATCGAGCTCCTCACGCTCCACATTACTATCACCTCCCGCTAGACAGTGCTGGCATACGCTACCGCAATCGGCGGGACAACTCAGACGGTCTAAAGCACGGCTCAGGATACCGTTGATATCATCTACGGCAGACAAGACGAAACCAGCTCCTCCTGCAGCTTGGTCGTAAATCTGAATCAAGCAACGAACTGTACCTGTTTCCAAATCCTTATCTTCACGCACAGCATAGCCCATTTCAGTGGTTTCTATGCCCAAACAGGCGGCAATTTCATCGCGCACGGCTACGGCAATCGTGCGGGCGGCAGTCTTGTTTCCACTGTCTAGCCATGCTTTTGTTTGCGGGTTTTTCAGGGCAATCTCCAATACATCGGTCTGGATACGGTGGCTCAGGTGGATGTTGCGCTGCACATTGCTGTTTGGGCAGTCTTTGTTTTTGCTACCCATATCCAAACCACCACCCAAAGTCTTGTGGTAATCGCCTGAAAATACGGTTGGCAGTTCGTTGTCTTCGGTCATGGAATCCGCACGCCCGCATCTCATACAGACGGCAAAACCGTTTTCATGTTTACCGCCAGAACGGAACAGCACTTCGCCACCGCTGCCGTAGCGGATTTCGCCGCAATCGGGCTGCGGCAGGGCAGTGATTGTGCCGTTCAGTTGTACCCTGGGCGCGTGGGTGGGAACGAATGTTTGGCTGGAAACATCGTTGCCGCTGTCTTCGAAAAAATCGGTTAGAAAGCCTGCTGGAGTCAGCACAGTTTGTTGTTCGGTAAACGGAACAGCTTCGCCGCAGCAGTAACATCGGATGTCGTCATGGCTGTATTTGTAACGTGCCACACCTGATGCTCCACAGTTTTTACAGCGCCATGCGGTGTCGAAACGTTGGGCTTCGTTTTTGCCCTGTTCGTCTGATTTTACGCGCAGATTGATGCCTGCCGAACGATACACGCGCCCGTCTAATACAATTTCCGAACCGGGCGCGTATTCGCGCAGGGCAATATCCAAGCTGCGGCTGGGGTTTTCTTTACGGACGAACAGATTGTCTTCGCGATTCTGTCGTTCGCGGCGTAAGTCTTCCATTTTGCGGATTTTCATTTCCACTACGTCGGTAGGGAAACCGTAGCCGGGCAGAAAGGCATTTACCGCCAGATGGCCGAGCAAGTTTTCATTTTCATGCAGTTTTTTCTCGCGGTTTAGGGCTTTTTTGTATAAATCATTGTCGGTTTGATTAATTTTGTAGTTGATGCTGCGGAAATCAGCCTGCCAGTTTTCCGCCATCTCCGTCAGCCGTTGCACGGCGCGCTCTTTGATATGTGCCAAAGGCACGCCCGCCAACGCCGTGCCTGTCGTGAGTTTAGCAATGGCTTGATCGGCTGTGCATTGCGACGAGTTCATCCAGTCGCAAAACTGCTGCCAAACCTGTTTTGTCGGGTGGAAAAACCATGATGTATTCAATTTGGTACTGTCTTTGCCCGTGTCACTGCGTGTGGCGAGAAACTCTGCCAGCAGGAGTGAATGAGCATGACGGCTGACGATTTTTGCCGAGCTTAACGATACTTTCGGCGCGGCAATGGCCGTAGTGAATGCCCATTTCGGATTGGCAAATACGCGGCGGTTGTGCGGATCGTTTTTACACAATGTATAAGCCACCGCCGCTGCTTCGCTACGTCGTCCTGCACGACCAGCACGCTGCAGGTAATTGGCAGGATGCGGCGGTACGTTATTCATTACTACCGCCGCCATACCGCCGATATCCACGCCCATTTCCATGGTGGTAGAACAGCTCAATACGTTGATTTTGCCGTCTTTAAACATTTTCTCGTATGCTACCAGTTGTGCGGATGCAAGCTGGGCAGAGTGTTCTGCTGTACGGTAGTAGAAACCGCCCTCTATAATTTTGTCGCTCAAATTGCTCCACAAGCCTTTTTGGCGCAGGCGACTGACATCTTCGTCTTGTGCCAGCAGGCGGCGCATTTGGTTACGGCGTGTTTCAGCAGTAGCATCCTGTTTGAAGCGGTAATAATCGGGCAATTCGATTTTGCTACAAAACAGCTTTTCAGACGGCATTTCCTGCCAGTTGCGCGGTAGATAAGGCGACACGCCGCGTAAAGTGGTGTCGATTAAGCGGTGGCTTTGCGGACACAGCCACATTTCTTTTTCAGGTAGCCTGAATGCCATTGCCGAAAGTGGCATTTTCCAAGCATCAGCATCGGGGCGCAGGATGTTGCTGTCTATAGTGAGCTGTTTCCACGCGGTTTTCAACCACGAGTTGATTTTGTGTTTAGCTAAAGGGTTTCGAATATCCAACCCTGTAACCGCCTGCAAAATCTTGACGGCTCGAGGCTGCGGGTCTTTATCTCGAATTTGCGGCCAACCCTGTTTGCGCGAAGTCTGCTTTTCTCTGGTATCGGGCGGCAGCAGGGATTTTCCCGAAAAGCGTTTACCCAACC
Source organism: Eikenella sp. HMSC061C02 (assembly GCF_001809035.1). Taxonomy (NCBI): domain Bacteria; kingdom Pseudomonadati; phylum Pseudomonadota; class Betaproteobacteria; order Neisseriales; family Neisseriaceae; genus Eikenella; species Eikenella sp. HMSC061C02. Next base: position 8,162 of record NZ_KV795528.1, on the reverse strand, counting down.
ATCGTTTTTTCTGCTCATCCAAATTGGTAAAGGAATTTTCACGGACGTGAAAATCCAAAAGCATTTTTAAAAATGCTTTCCAATCATCCAAATTCAGCGGTTTGCTTGGATTATTGGCTTGATTCAAAACGCGTGTTTCCGCCCAACCGTCGGGTAATGTACTGATTTTGTCCAAATTGGGATAGTAAACCATTGCCAGGCCCAAGGTTTCCAAACTATTGGCATTGCGCGGGCGGCGGATAAATTCTCGAGCCAGCAGCAACTCTGCCAGTTTTTCTGCCCCGTTGCCACTGGGATCGTCAAACATGACGGGATTAGTTTCACGATTGTAAGGCAGTAAGTCTTTCGCCATTTCTACTTTATCACGCAGTACGCGGTACATATCATCCCAAGTGAGATAGGCTTTTTTGCCACTTTTTTGTGCTTTACTTTTTACTGCTTCCAACACCATTTCCGCCAAAGCGGGATCGGTTTGTTTCAGCTGTTCAATTTTTGCTACTATTTCGGGCATTACAACGTTATTGACCGCTTTTTCTGTTTCCTGCACCAACACATCAAACACCATACCACGCAGTTTGGAATACTCCGCTTCCTGCTGCATTTTCACTGCCATTCGTGCCGTTCCTTGGCGACTGTCTGTAAAAGTAATCAATCTCCGTCCGTGCGCAGGCAGCGATTGCGGGTTGTTTTCGGCGTCACTACAAAATTCCAATACAGTCGGCACGGCGTGGGTAACGTAAAACGGTGCGCCCAAATACTTCTGATGATAAAACGGTGTTTTTCGGCTTTCTTTGCCGCAGGCGGAACAGCAGGCATGCAGGGAGAAATCCAAAGCCAACTCAAAAGTTTCACCCTGCCGTACGCCGATTTCGGCAGTTGTTTTGTCGATTTTCTGTGCCGTATAGTTTTCAGACAGCGTATCGGCTGCAGCGGCAAGCACTTTGTTGTGAGATGTGAATTGCAAGCCATCTGAAATTGGGTTAGAGCCGTCCACGCCGTCAGTTCCGCTGTTTTCTTCATCATTGTCTACCGGCTCGGGATTGAGTGCGAACTCATCGGTGATGCGGGTGTCGTGCTGGTGCAAAATACCGTTGCTCTCCTGCGCCATTAGGTGCGGCGTACCGCAATCTTGGCACAGTACCAGTTCGTACACAGGAGCGCCGCAATCACATTTGGCGCGGCGGTTGAGATAAACCTGTCCGAATGCCCAATCTTCCAGATACCCTTCTTTTACGCTGCAATGGCGGTCAGCACATGCCCACAAACCGTGCAGCATGGCTTGGAACAGATGTAGGCGCAGCTTCAAAAATGGTTCGGCATTTTCAGACGGTTTTGTCTGAGTCATGACATCCAGCCAGGCCAATACTTCGCGTTGCCGTTCATAAAGGCTACCTGAAAGCAGATATGCTTGCGTTGCCTGTACCAATTGGTTCAACGTATAGGGCTGAGTGCTTGCTGTCAGGCAGTTGCGCAAGGTGGTTGCGATTGCACTGCGGCACAGTGCGGTAAAGCGTTCGTTTTCATTTGTAATGGATACGATGTCTGCCAGACTCTGTCTGCCATCGGCAACTCCAATCGGTAGAAAGTCTCTGTTGCCGGAAACCACCAGCACCTGCTCCCGGGGCACACCCGCCAAATCAGCGAGGTAGTGGCGCAGTTCGTCTGCCGCTTTGTCGGAGGCGATGGTGGCGGATGTGGCAACAAAGCGGATATCTTCGGGTTGCTTGCCAAAAGCGTGCACCACACGGCGTAGCAGCAAAGCAATTTCCGCTGCCTGTGAGCCGATATAGCTGTGCGCTTCGTCCAAGACAATCCAACGCAGCGAACCCGCCTGACGCGATTTTTCCAATATCGGCGCGTCAGCTTGGCGCACCAGCATGTATTCCAGCATAGTAGCGTTGGTCAGCAGGATAGGTGGTGGTTCTTTACGCAGCAGTTCCCGCGACAGGACTTGGTTGGGCTGGTCTTTGTCTCGCGGCTCGGCACTTTCTTTGGTGTTGCCGTTGTAGAGGCAAAAGCGGATTTTGTTACCGAAGGGCTTCGTCCATGCGTCCAAGCGTTCCTTTTGCGAATTGATTAGGGCGTTGAGCGGATAAAGAAACAGAGCCTGAACGCCAACCAGCGCTGTGTTTTCCTGCGTTTGTCGGCGTATCAGGTCTTCTAATATCGGAATCATGAAGCATTCGGTTTTGCCAGAACCCGTACCGCTGGTAATGATGGCAGACTGGGGCGTATCGGCCAAAAGATGCCGCCATGCTTGCAATTGGTGGATGTAAGGGCGGGCAGTTTTGGGGAAATCATAATTGTCGGCTTTGGCCAACACATCGGTAAGTTTTGCAGAAAACAGGTTTTGCTCTGCCAAATCGGCAAAGGTGCAGTCCGCACTTTCCCAGCCGAAAGTCTGTTCGACGACGGGATCGGCAAGAAAGCAGTTTTCGTTACCCAATTCGTTGTTGATCAGTTGGCGCAGGTGGCCGCGCAATTTATCATCCGTAATGTCCAATACACCGATGGTGGCTTCCTTGATGCGGTTCAGGCTCTGCTCTATCAGGCCGGACAGGGTTTGCATGGGGTCGGTATTCATTGTTATTCACTCATCAAATGGCAGCTCAGGGTGGCGCAGACGTAATCGAACCATTCTGCGTCCAAAGCATAAATACGGTAAAAAGCATCGGCAAACTGCGCGGCTGTCATTTCAGACGGCCTGATGTCGTTAGGATGCGCCTTGCCGGTTTTAACACAGGCGGTAAAAACGGGTAGCCAGACGGCAGCACGGTCAAAATGAATTTTAGATAGGCGGCGTACTTGGTCGAAAAATGAGCCTTGTTGTTTGTCTAACCATTGTTGCAATCCGTCTGAAAGCGTTTCAGGAATCCGTAAGTTTTCATTTTGACGCAATGCATTGTAGTGGCGGTTGTAGCGCGAATCATGTTGCTTGTGAAAAATCTCCCAGATTGTTCCCTCTACCACCATCATTTCCATTTCAGAAAGAAAGCCTCTAAACACATAGCAGTGCAAAATCTCATCATGGCACAACACATTTTGAGGAATACAGTTTTTGGTTAAAGGAGCATCATCGGGATTCAAACCTGATGCTGCAATTTTGGCGCGGGAATACGGGCGGTAAGCATCTACGGCGGCAAACCAGTCTTGTATCGCTAACCATTCCCACACCACAGCCAGTTCGTTGCGTATCCGCTCGCAAAACACACCATCCAGCCCTAAACGCAAAACTGCCAAAGCCAAGGTTTTCGGCTGTTGTGCCAAGGCCTTCCATGTTTCAAATACTGACAGCGGCAGATGGGAAAAATGCTGTTTCAGGCTCTCAAAATACCGCCAGCCTGCATGCTCGGGATTACCCGCCATTTCTGTAATGATACGGCTGATGGCTTCGGGATTGTGTATCGGATGGAAGGCGCGGGCAGCAGTATGCAGGGAATGATGTTCAGATGGCTCAGTAAATTCTTCGCCGCTGTTGTCAAAGATGGCGGGGCGGAATTGGACGGGTGATTCGGACGCGGGGTAAATCAGCCACAACCCCGCATCATAAGACATCAGACTGTATCTGCCGCCAATAAATTCTGTACTTTCGGGCAGCCGTTGCGCGCCGTTTTCGGGCGCGTCCAACCGCATGATGCTCACTACTGCTTCGGGGCTGGCATATTCGTTTGCCACCTGTTTTTTGATAACGAAACTTTCGCGCAGCGCATCGGTTTCTTCCAATCCTCCAAAACGATGAAATTGGTTGTTCCACACAATCAGGCCGTTGTAGCGTGACAATACCAGCCGTATCAGCGGTTTGTCTGAACCCATACGGTGTACGGTAATTTCCACCTTGGCATCTTGGCTACTGCTACACGACAAAAGCTGCAAAAGCTGGGGCTTCCATTGGTCTAAGAAAAACTGCTGCACCGAACCACCTGCTGGCAGACGTTCGGTGATAGAGATAGGGCAGCTATATGTGTTATCCGATAACTTGAAAACCAGCTCCATGCTGGTCGATGAAGACGAATACACCATCAGCCACTTGCCTGACAGTTGATTGATATTCAGACGACAATCGTCGATTCTGCCATTTTCATCATAAAGATACGCACCATCAAACGGCAGCGGCAGCTTCAATCGTGCTGCTTGGGTGGAGTTGCTGCCAACGGCAAGAATAATGTGGGATGGATAATTACTGCCCTCAGCTTGGCAGGTAAATCGGGAATGGATTTGTGTGATATTGAGATGATCAGCAAAGGCAGCAACGGAAACATTCTCGGAGGTGTCAACATTTAAAATGGCGGGATGTTTGCCGCTTGCTGCTTGCCAAGTATGGGAAAAGTCTTCAGGCAGGACAGTGATTCTGCGCCGCAACAAACAGATTTTATCGCTGTAAAAGGCTACCTGAAATGTACCATAATAGTTCGGGCAGATATTTGATTGGGCTTTGCCGTTGATTTTGATGTGTGTTAGTGACAGGTCGGGTGGCATTTGCAGAGTAGGAAAACCGCGATACACGGGCAGGCCGTCCGTATTCTGATAACGGTAAAACAGCCGACCGCGCAAACTGGTTTGCCCCTTCGTATCCGCACATATAGCAACGATAATTTCACGTCCGTCTTCATGCCGCGCTGCCAGGCTGCCCGAACACTTGAACCACTGCTCTTGCAAACGGGTGACTTTTGCGTTTTCAGATAGTTTGAAACCAAAGGGCAAACGAATCAGGAAATTCTCATCTTTGCTGCGTGTGTATTCGTTGGTGGAAAACAGTTGCCAACATTGATCTTGGCCAAGGCAAAACACTAGTGGCACATCTTCGTCAAACGCCGTGTCTTCGAACAGCTTGGTATAAATCAGCCGCCCACCCGAAAACACACGTATAGACAAAGGCAAACCAGGCTGCTTGCGGACAAAAATAATCTGTTTTTCCTGAGGAAGCTTGAACACCAGTCCGTTACCTGTATCGCTGAAAGAGGCAAACGCCGTCGCCCCCATTTGGGCAACTGGCGTTTCTCCCTCAAAAATCTGCCATTGCAAAACCGTTTTGCCCTGATAATCCTGAACAGGAAAACTAAATTTTTCAGGCAACCCAATTTTAGTATGCAAGCACCAATTTCTCTCCTTTACATAATGTCGACAGGAAAACTCTTGCCTTGCCACTTTTTGACGTTCGTCTGCTGCATTGCCCAACCAGCGGTTGATAACTGCATCTACCTGATTCCCATCCAAAGCAAAAGGAAAATGACCGCGCCAACCACTATCTGCCTTATCTAGGTATTCGACCGGATTGAGTTCATTCTTCAGGTCAAACCGTTCAGCGAGTTCGGATAAGGCCTTGACTGTATTAGCAAATAGAACAACAGCCGCAGCATCATGGAATACTTGCGCCAGTCTATATACTCTTTCAGTAATATACTCTTCCAAAGGACGAAAAGTTTCCACACTCTCCCGATACTTTTTCAGGCCATAATCAATAACATCATGAAATGCGTTATTGTTAGCCGCAAGCATTTTTAATGGCAGCCCACCTTCGGCAATTAATGTACCAAGATAACGCGTATTACCGACATTATCATATTTCCATTGCCTCTTCCAATATTTCAACCCAGTTTTCAAATGTTTGTAACGCTGCTGTTCATTATCAAATCTCGTACCTGTTGCATTATCGAAAAATGCCCAATTCCATTCGCTACCCGAATATTGACGCCGATAAGTTTCACTGACCGCCATACAATAACAGGCACACCATTCTTGATAACGTGGTTGATAAGAAGAGCCCGATCTTAAGGAAGGATCACGACGCAATAGTGCGCACAGTTCACGGTATTCATGTTCGGTAACGGCATAAGCATAAAGAGGTCTGCCATCCGGTGTAGGATTAAGCGGATCTCGGTTTAAAAAGAAAAGTGATAACCAGTTACTAAAAGGGGTTGCTGGCTTAGTTTTCATGGTAACGATTTGTGGTTGACTTAAGTGGAAATTATATCAGTACACACGCACATTTGGCTTTCAAGAGCAGCATATAGGTCAATTTGATAAGAATAAATAAAAACAACATATTATTATCTTAACAAGCTAACGTCTTCCTGGGTAGTTATGCAATACCTCCTACTATGCAGCAAATTTCGGCGTCGTTAATTTCGTTGATGTTTTTGTTCAATCCCTGCAAGCGCTACACCTCAATCAAGCACCCGTCCCGATAACCGTTGCGCCCGATTTCGTCGGGATAGCCCAAGGGGTTGATGACCACGCGGCAGCCTTGAATTTCTGCGTCCATCGCCGTATGCGTGTGCCCGGCAAACCAGTAGGCAAAGCCGGTCAGATCCACATCGTTGATGAAATAGGGATTGAGCGGCGATTCGGCAAACTGCGGGGCGGTGCAGGCTGCATTGGGCGGGAAATGGGTCAGGACGACGGTGTCGGCCGCACCGCGAAACTGCCGTATCCATGCCCACTCCTCGTTATACAGGCGGACATAGTCTTCTGGCGTGATGCGCCGCTCGTTTGGGCTGTTGGGCAGATAATCAAAAATATAGGCGAAATCGGCCACGGAAACCTGCGCCAGATTGCAGTTTTGCTCAAACTGTCCGGCGCTGACTTGGTGCTGCCTGAAGTTGCTGAACAACGTGCCGCCGACAAAGGTCCGGCCGTTGATTTGCACGGTTTTGCCCGCGCGCAGATAAGGTTCGTCGCGCAATTGCAGGCGCACATCGCTCATGTTTTCATGATAATAATCGTGATTGCCCAATACAAAAACATAGGGCTTGCCCGCCTCGTTGCAGGCTGCCTGAAACTGCCGCATGGCGGCCAAGCCGTTGCCGAAATCGCCGGCGTGGGCAATCACATCGGCTTCGGGATGAAGGGCATAGGGGCTGCCGTGGGTGTCGGAAAGGAGCTGGATTTTCATGGAGATATGGTTTCAGGTAGCCTGCAACGGGAGATGGGAAACAGTTCGCCGGTATTGTATCATTCCATCTGAAACCGTTTGACACGATTGGCGCCGAGTATCGGCGTTGATGGTTCACGCTCATCCATCATTCATTAGGAAGCCCTCTTATGCCGACAGACCGCACCGTCCAACTCAACTACATCTCCGATATCCACTTGGAATGGCTGTTCGACAAACGCGGGCTGCTGCAAACCGATGTGCTGGACGAAATCTACCGCCCCCTGTTCCGCTGCAACCGGCAGCCTGCAACGCAACACAATCTGTTGATGATTGCCGGCGATTTGACCGAAGCCAGGAAGTTCCACTATTTCGTGCCGTTTCTGGAAAGCGTGATTGCCGACAATGGCTTTGACCGAGTATTTTATGTGATGGGCAACCATGAATACTACGGCGATGCCCTGCACAAGGTGGTTGGACGGATTCAGGCGGCTCTGGACGGCAGCCCGATGCTGAAAGCGCACATGAGCATCCTGCATAATCAGTGTGCGACGCTCGACAACGGGCGCGTGCAGATTATCGGCGCACCGTTTTGGTATCAGGTGGCGCATGGGGACGAATATGCGGTGGCACAAAGGTTGAGCGACTACCGCTACATCAAGGTCAAACGCGGCAATCGTTACGCCAAGCTGCTGTATCGCGATGTGCTGGCGGCACATCATCAAAGCGTGTGCTTTATCGAAGACACGCTGCGTGCCAGCCCGTCCGGCGTGCAAAACATCCTGTTCACCCACCACCCGACCAGCCGCCTGTTCGGCGATGCCGACCTGGGCTACGGCACGGTACTGCCTGCACGCTGGGCAGAGGATGCGGAAATCGGGCTACCTGAAAAGCTTGCGGCCTGCATTCACGGCCATGCCCACCAACACCTGCCCGTGTGTTACGCCAACGAATACGGCATTCCGACGGTCAGCAACACCATCGGTTATTATCAGGAAGAGTTTAAGCCCGACAGCCCGGCGGGACAGCAGCAAATCAAAGACGGGCTGCCGTTTTTGATGGTGTGAACCAGGTAACGTAATTAAAGCGACAAGAGGGATGGTTTGCCATCCCTCTTTTTTTTCTGCGTCATCAGATCAAAATCAACCGTGCCATTGATACTTCCGGCTGCTGCCTGAAGGCCGAATGGAGCCGTTATTCTGCATACTCAAAGATGTCGACAGGCACAAAGGCAAGATACTTAATTGATCATATTAGATAAGGGGCTTAGGAAGCAAAATTTATTTTAAAG
>NZ_KV795527.1:0-336 GCF_001809035.1 Eikenella sp. HMSC061C02 | reverse complement strand
CTATATTGAGTGATTTTGCTTCCTAAGCCCCATTATTATTAGGTCATGCGTGCTATCTGTGAAATATCGGATTCGAGCAAGAGTTGGGTTAGCCGCAAGCGTAAACCAACCTTGGCCAAACCTCTACTATAGCTAAAGCCGGTGCAGCCTTATATGGCGCCCAGGTTATCGGCAGCGCTGCTAAGCATCAGGGCCCGGCAGTAGGCGAAGCACTTGGCCGCGGCGATTACACCACAGCCGCCCAAAGATCCTTTGAAGGCATATTGCAAGGCATGCGCGATACTGGCGATGGTGTCCTATTTGGCGGCATCTCCGGCGTAGAATCCGCCATTAACG
>NZ_KV795526.1:0-10966 GCF_001809035.1 Eikenella sp. HMSC061C02 | reverse complement strand
GCGAACTATACGCCTCAAAAAAAACTTTGTCAAACATCTTTTGACCCATTCTTTACCAACAACAACACAGTCATCAGACTACAAAAGGAAAATAACCTTTTGACAAGATAACCACAGATGCAATAGAATGCGCAGTTCTTGTGTTCTAGACATTATCGAACACCAGATAAATTAACCCTTTGATATAACCCCACATGGAGTTGAGTATGTACGCGGTCATAAAAACCGGCGGCAAACAATACAAAGTTGCTGTTGGCGAAAAATTGAAAGTAGAACAGATACCTGCCGAACTCGACAGCCAAATCGAACTGACTGAAGTTTTGATGATTGCTGACGGCGAGTCTGTAAAAGTAGGCGCACCTTTTATTGAAGGCGCAAAAGTAACAGCCAAGGTAGTGGCTCATGGCCGCGGCGAAAAAATCCGCATTTTCAAAATGCGCCGCCGTAAACACTATCAGAAACGCCAAGGCCACCGCCAGAATTTCACCCAAATTGAAATCGTGGCCATCGCCTAAGTTTTTAACCTAATTCAGGAGTATCAAACATGGCAAGTAAAAAAGCAGGCGGCAGCACCCGCAACGGCCGCGATTCAGAAGCCAAACGCCTGGGCGTAAAAGCCTACGGTAACGAGCTGATTCCTGCCGGTTCCATCATCGTTCGCCAGCGTGGCACCAAGTTTCATGCAGGCAACAACGTAGGTATGGGTAAAGACCATACTCTGTTTGCCAAAGTGGACGGCTACGTAGAATTTACCGTAAAAGGCGCACACAACCGTAAAACCGTTAACGTGCGCCCCTACACTGGCGCCGACGAATAATTAACGGCTAGCTAAATCTCAGGATGCTACTTCAGGTAGCATCCTTTTATTTTGCTCAATAAATTATCCTGACTAACACCCTCATTTAGCACACAAGCATTATCCGCCATCAAAAATCTGCTTAACTACCAACTGCTATAATCCTACCATCTTTAATTTTCAGGTAGCCTCACCATGTCCATCACCCCTATTCTAGCCATCACCTCCGGCGAGCCTGCCGGCATAGGCCCCGATATCTGTCTTACTTTAGCTCAGCAGGCTTTGCCCTGTCGCTGCGTTGTATTAGCCGACAAACAACTCCTCGCCGAACGTGCCCGTCAACTCGGCTACGACACCCCCCTTGCCGATTATCACCCCAACCATCCGCCTGCCCCTGGCGCACTGGAAGTTTTACACATTCCCCTCACCGCCCCCTGCCACACCGGCCAACTCAACTCCTCCAACGCCCGCTACGTACTCTCCCTGCTCGATCGTGCCTATAGAGGCATTCACCAAGGTGAATTTGCCGGCATGGTAACCGCCCCGTTGCACAAAGGCATCATCAACGATGCCGGCATCCCCTTCAGCGGCCACACCGAATCCCTCGCCGCCATCAGCCACACCGAACAAGTCGTCATGATGCTGGCCGGCAACGGCCTGCGCGTTGCCCTCGCCACCACCCACCTCCCCCTCAAAGACATCCCCGCCGCCATCACCCGCCCGCTATTGCACTCCGTGTTGCACATTTTGCACACCGACCTGCAAACTAAATTCGGCATTACTAAGCCCACCATCCTCGTGGCCGGGTTAAACCCCCATGCCGGCGAACAAGGTCATCTTGGCTGGGAAGAGATTCAAATCATTGAACCCGAATTACAATCCCTGCGCGAGCAAGGCCTCGATGTACGTGGCCCCTACCCCGCCGACACCCTATTCCAGCCTTTCCTGCTCAAAGATGCCGATGCCGTGCTCGCCATGTATCACGACCAAGGCCTGCCTGTACTCAAATATGCCTCCTTCGGCCAAGGCGTAAATATCACCCTTGGCCTGCCCTTCATCCGCACTTCAGTCGATCACGGCACCGCCCTCGACCTAGCCGGCACCGGCCGTGCCGACCACGGCAGCCTGCTCACCGCCATTCAAACCGCCCTCGATATGGCCAAACACTGTCAACACCACCGTGCGCCATCATAGCCGCACACTATCAGGCACACAGGCCACCTGAAAATCCGGCCCTCGTGCAACAATCTTAAAACTTTCAGGTAGCCTTCAGTTTGATCTATCTGCATGATATAAAAACACTTCCAGGCATACAAAGGCTACCTGAAAAAATCTGCAACACTTCCAACCAGCAATAGCCTCACCACCGGCAAAATCATTGAACCCAGTGTGCTTTTTCCCTATAATCAACACCCTTGTATGTAAACCTAACCTCTGCCACCTATGGCTACACCCTTCATCGAAATGCAAAACGTCGCCTTTGCCTATGGCGAACGCCCCATCCTGAACAACGTTAGTTTTCAGGTAGCCCAAGGCACGTTTGCCGCCGTGATGGGTGGTTCAGGCAGTGGTAAGACCACCCTGCTGCGCCTGATTACCGGCCAAATTGCACCCACTTCCGGCCGCGTGCTGATTAACGGCCGTGACCTTGCCGCATTCAACGCAAAAGAGTTGTACCAACATCGGCGCAATATGGGCGTACTGTTCCAATTCGGCGCACTGTTTACCGATTTATCCGTATATGAAAACGTGGCTTTCCCGCTGCGCGAGCAAACCGACTTGCCCGAAGAAATCATCCGCGACTTAGTGCACCTGAAGCTCAGCGCCGTCGGCCTGCACGGCACGGAAAACCTGATGCCGGACGAGCTATCCGGCGGTATGTCCCGCCGCGTTGCCTTGGCACGTACCATCGCCCTCGACCCCGCACTGATGCTGTATGACGAGCCATTCACCGGCCTCGACCCGATTTCGCTGGGCGTAATTGCCGACTTAATCAGCAAAATCAACCGTGCCCTGCGCTCCACCAGCATGATGGTTACACACGATGTGCCGCGCTCGCTGCAAATTGCCGACCAAGTAATTTTCCTTGCCCACGGCGAAATCCTATTTTCAGGTAGCCCGGAAGAAATGCGCAGCCTCGATTCACCATGGGTTACCCAATTTATCAACGGCCTGCCCAACGGCCCGGTCGCCTTCCGCTATCCGGCCGAGCGCGGCATACAACAAGTTTTGCTCAATAGCTGAATTATGAATTTTTTCCGAACCCTAGGCGCGAAAACGCTGGATTTTCTGCAGGAGCTAGGCAAAACCACCCTATTCCTGTTCGCCGTGCTGGCACGCTCCGGCACGCTGCTGCCGCGCCTGCGGCTGGGTATCCGCCAAATGTATTTCACCGGTGTGCTATCCATCATCATCATTGCCGTGTCCGGACTGTTTGTGGGCATGGTATTGGGTTTGCAGGGCTACACGCAGCTGGCCAAATTTAAATCGGCCGATATTTTGGGCTATATGGTGGCCGCATCACTGTTGCGCGAACTGGGGCCGGTATTGGCCGGCATCTTATTTGCCAGCAGCGCGGGCGGCGCGATGACCAGCGAAATCGGCCTGATGAAAACCACCGAGCAGCTGGAGGCGATGAAGGTGATGGCAGTTGATCCCGTTGCCCGCGTAGTGGTGCCGCGTTTTTGGGCAGGCGTGATTTCCATGCCGCTGCTGGCTTCTATCTGCAATGTGGCCGGCATTTACGGCGCCTATCTTATCGGCGTGCGCTATCTGGGCTTGGACGGCGGCATTTTCTGGTCACAGATGCAGGCGAATATCGATGTGGGCTACGATGTAATAAACGGGCTGATTAAATCGGTAGTGTTCGGCGTAGCCATTTCTCTGATTGCCGTGTATCAGGGCTTCCACTGCCGCAGCACGCCGGAAGGCATCCTGCGAGCCAGTACCCGCACCGTGGTGAGCAGCGCGCTCACTGTTTTGGCCTTGGATTTTGTTTTAACCGCCATCATGTTTATCGGATAACCGGATTATGAAAAGAAGCACTTTAGAACTTTGGGTCGGCGTTTTTGTGGCCTTAGGCATTGCCGCTGTGGTATTTTTATCACTGCGCGTGGCCGGCGGGCAAACGGTTTCCCGGCAATCGTCCTACACCGTTTCCGCCAGCTTTACCGACATCGGCGGCTTGAAAGTAAAAGCCCCGGTAAAAGCTTCCGGCGTGGTGGTGGGTAGGGTATCCTCCATCCAGCTCGACCCGAAAACCTACCGAGCCAATGTAAGCCTAAATATCGACAGCCAATACCGTTTCAGCACCGACGTTTCCGCCGAAATTCTCACTTCCGGCCTGTTGGGCGAGCAATATATCGGCCTGCAGCAGGGCGCGGAGGAAACCGAGCTGAAAAACGGCGACACCATTGAAATCACTAGTTCCGCTTTGGTGCTGGAGCAGTTAATCGGCAAATTTATGACCAACACCGTAGAAAAAAACGGCTCAACACAATAAACACACTACAATATTTTCATTTTTCACTGAGAAAGGAAAACATCAATGAAAAAATCCGCACTCACCGCCGCCCTGAGCATTGGCATCATGAGCATCGGTCTGGCCTTCGCTACGCCGCAACAGGCCGTGGCGCAACTCAAGCAGAACAGCACCCAAGTGCTGAACATCTTGCAAAACGCCAAAAACAACAACGATGTGCAAGTTCGCCGGCAGGCCGAAAACTACGCCATCCCCTATTTCGACTTCACCCGCATGACCGAGCTGGCGGTGGGCGCCAACTGGCGCAACGCCACCCCGGCGCAGAAAACCGCGCTGACCGAGCAATTTAAAACCCTGCTCATCCGCACCTACTCCGGCACCATGCTGCAATACCGCAACGCCAACGTGGTTATCCGCGAAAACGCCGTTCAGCGCGGCAACAGCATTATCGTTACCGCCGACATCACCCCCTCCGGCGGCAAACCGGTAACCATGGATTACACCATGTACCAAAGCGGCGGCAAATACCGCGTTTATAACGTGGCCGTAGAAGGCGCCAGCCTGGTAACCGTATACCGCAGCCAATTCAACAACACCATCGCGCAAAAAGGCATCGACGGCCTGATTCAAGAGCTGCGCAGCAAAAACGGCAGCTGAATCCATGCACAGCGAATGCCGCGATGAAACCGTGTACCTCAGTGGGGAAGTAACCGTTGCCACGGTAACCGCCCCGCTGTTTCACGCCTATTGCAAACAGCTGGGCTACCTGAAAAACAGCCCTGCCCCCGCAATCGATTTCTCCGGCGTCAGCCAAGCCGATTCCGTCTGCATTTCCCTCATGGCCACCGCCAAACGCAGCCGCCCCGAAGCCGCTTGGGTATTCCGCGGCCTGCCCGCCGGCGTGGCCGCTTTGGCCGAACTGTATGAAGTAGGCGGCTGGATAACATCATGAAAAAACTGCTCACCCTTACCCTGCTCACCATCGGCCTGTCCGGCAATGCCTTGGCCGAAGGCGTCGCCTACGACCCCTATGAAGGCTACAACCGCTTCATGTTCGGCGTAAACGACCGCATCGACCGCCACTTCCTTTCTCCCGTGGCACGCGGCTACCGCGCCGTTACCCCCCGCCCTGTGCGCAGCGGCATCGGCAACTTCTTCAACAACCTGCGCGACATCGTGAGCGTGGGCAGCAACCTATTGCGGCTCAACATTTCCAAAGCCGGTAGCGACCTGGTGCGCGTGGGCATCAACACCACCTTCGGCTTCGGCGGCCTCATCGACATTGCCAGCGAAGCCCAAATGCCCAACAACAAAAACACCCTCGGCGACACCTTCGCCAGCTGGGGCTGGAAAAACAGCAACTACTTCGTCTATCCCCTGCTCGGCCCCAGCACCTTGCGCGATGCATTGGGCAACACCATCACCAGCGTTTATTCCCCCGAAAAACTTGCCTTCGGCAACGGCGCCGGTTATTGGGCCGCCACCGGCGTGAAAACCCTGGATACCCGCGCCAACCTGCTCGACCTCACCGACGGCGTAAACCAAGTTGCACTCGACCGCTACACCTTCATCCGCGATGCCTACATGGCCGCCCGCGCCAAACAAACCGGCACCACCCTGCCCGGCAATGAAGACGACTACGTGCCCAGCTTTGAAGAAGATAGCGGCAACACCGGCAGCGAAGCCGTAGCCGCCACCGAGCAACCCGCCGCTGAACCAGCCACCACCGCGCAACCGTCTGCCGAGCCCACAGCAAACTCTGTCGTCCCCGCTGCCAATACTCCGGCAGATAACACAAACAGCGGTCGCCCGGCCCCCAATACCATCCACGAAGAAATCATCAGTCGCTAAAATTGCCACCCTTCAGATTTTCAGGTAGCCTTTCCACAAGCAGCAAAGGCTACCTGAAAAACAAAGGCTACCTGCAACCCTTTTCCCCCACCGCATCATCAAAGGAGCGCATCATGTACGAAATCAACCGCAGTGTATTCCGGCTGGTGCCGCTACAGCCGTTTTGGAACTGGCTTACCGCCCTGCCCGGCGCCGAGCTTGACGACCTTACCCTCGAAGATCTACAAAACAACGCCAACGCCTACCTCACCAACCCCTGCGATGACAGCGAAGAAGTGTGGGCGGAAATCAAATCCCAAATCGACACCATCTTTGCCGCCGAACTGGCCGACTGGTGCGAAGACGAAAGCCAATGGCCCGATTTACACCCCGACATCTTTGCCGAATGGTTCGATATCCAACTCTCCCCCATCCTCTGCGATTTGTCCGCCCGCGAAGTTGAACGCGAACCCTTTCAACCCCTGTAAAACCAACGGCCGGCAGCCTGCACGCCGGCCATTTCCATCCCTGCCATGCCACACCACACCCACCTCACCGTACGCGGCTACCACCTCGACGTATACCGCCACGTAAACAACGCCCGCTATCTCGAATTCCTCGAAGAAGCCCGCTGGGACTATTTCGACCACAACGGGCTGGCCGAATTCTTCCGCAACAGCCGCTACGGCATGGCCATCGTCCACATCGACATCCACTACCGCCGCGCCGCCCTCCTCGGCGACCGACTCGATATCGAAACCGCCTTTGCCCAGGCTGACGCGCGCCAAGCCGTGATCAGTCAAACCATCCGCAAAACCGGCAGCCCGCGCATCCTCGCCGAAGCCCGCGTCAGCTTCATGCTCATCGACCAAACCACCGGCCGCGCCATCCGCTTCCCCGCCGAACTGCAGCAAGCCATTGCCGCCCATATCCCATCCAACCCCGCAGAACCCGCCTCATGAAAAAATACCTCGGCGCCTTCCTCCTGCTGGCCGTGCTCGCCGCCGCCGGCTACATCCTGTTCGCCCCCAAACGCCAAAGCGCCCCCGCCTTCGCCCTGCCAAACCTGCAAGGTCAAAACGTGGATCAAACCGCCCTGCAAGGCAAAGTTACCCTCATCAACTTCTGGTTTCCCTCCTGCCCCGGCTGCGTAACCGAAATGCCCAAACTCATCCGGATGCACCAAGACTACCAAGGCAAAAACTTCCAAATCATCGCCGTTTCCATTCCCGTGCCGAGCGACCCCCTGCCCGTGGTGCAAACCTACGCCCAAACCCACCACCTGCCCTTCACCGTGCTCCACGACGCACAAGGCCGAACCCAGCAGGCCTACCAAGTCATCGCCGCCCCCACCTCCTTTCTGGTGGACAAAAACGGCCGCATCGCCAAAACCTATGTGGGCGAGCCCGACTTCGCCGAAGTGTACCGCCTTGCCGACCAACTGCTCGCTGAATAGACCGCACAATATTTTCAGGTAGCCTTCCTTCGCGGAAAGGCTACCTGAAAAAAAATAAACTTTAAAGCCATCAATCAATAATCCACACCATGAAACCTCAAAAACGCCCCCTCGACGGCGTCCTCCTGCTCGACAAAGCCACCGGCCTCTCCAGCAACAGCGCCCTCCAACAAGCCCGCCACCTCTACCGTGCCGAAAAAGCCGGCCACACCGGCGTGCTCGATCCGCTGGCCACCGGCCTGCTCCCCGTCTGCTTCGGACAAGCCACCAAATTCGCCCAATATCTGCTCGATGCCGACAAAGCCTACATCGCCACCCTCAGCCTCGGCCAAGCCACCGATACCGGCGATGCCGAAGGCAACATCATCGCCACCAGCCACACCGAAATCAGCCAAGCCGAGTTTCAGGTAGCCTGCCAGCAGCACCTCGGCGCGCAGCAGCAGCTGCCCCCCATGTATTCCGCCCTCAAGCACCAAGGCAAACCCCTCTACCAATACGCCCGCCAAGGCATCGATATCCAACGCCAGCCCCGCAACATCCATATCCACGACATCCAAATCCTCCGCTTCCAATTCCCCGAAGCCCAAATCAGCGTGCAATGCAGCAAAGGCACCTACATCCGCACCCTCGCCGAAGACATTGCCAAAAGCGCCCATACCCTGGCCCATCTCACCGCCCTGCGCCGCACCGCCACCGCCGGCTTCCAAATCGAACACAGCCACAGCATCGAAAGCCTGACTGCGCTCACAGAAGAACAGCGCGATGCCTTGCTGCTGCCCTGTGATGCATTGGTGCAACATCTGCCGCAGCACACTGCCAGCGAACCAACCATCCGCGCCCTACGCTTCGGCCAAACCCCTGCCGCCCCGCCGGAACTACCAAAAAACACCCCCCTGCGCATCTACGCCGCCAACGGCGAATTCATCGGCCTCGTCACCAGCCAACAAGGCTACCTGAAAGCCCTCCGCCTGATGAGCACACAAGCCAACTGAATTAGGCCAACCCCATATTTATGCTAGAATCGCACCCTTTGTTATCTCACGTTCTCCAAGCCATGTCAGCCAACCATCGCTGCATGCGATACCCGGTCAGCAGGCCGAGAACCTTCTCAACACAAGGAATAAGAATGAAAGCACAAACCCTACTGGCCATCGCCATCACCGCCCTTGGCTTGGCTGCTTGCGGCAGCGGTGGCGGCGGCAGCCCGATCGACAACGGTCGCAACGGCCCCAACCCCAACAGTCCGATCAATCCCGACGATCCCAATCCGGGCGGCGGCAATCCTCCTCCCCCTCCCGCTAATCAGCGTACCGGCAAGGCCATCACCCTGTCGTCTAACGGCTATCAGCGCATCAGCGAGCAGGCTCTGTCCTTCACCCAGCAAAACTTTGGCGTGCTGAAGGTAGATGGTCAAGAACTGAATATCATCCCTCCCAACATGTCTGCCGGCGGTCTGCTCAACATGCAAGCACGAAACACCGCTCGCGTAGGGCAAGTGATGACTCAATCCAGCTATGGCTATGTCCGCGAAGGAACCAATGCCCAGGGCTATATGTTTTCACAAGGCATCGTAACCTCAGCCAATGACATGCCTACCAGCGGCACATTTACCTATTCCGGTCATGCCGTTCACGCCCCAGTGTCTAACCAAACCAATGCCCAGATTGCAACCGGCGCAGCCAACTTCAATGTTAATTTCGGCAACCACACCATCAGCGGCACGCTTACTCCCAACAACACAGAAGTTGTATTGGACAACGGCATCATTTCCGGTAACAGCTTTAGCGGTACGGCCAACTCTGGCGCGAAATTCAGCGGCCACTTCTATGGCGGCCATGCCGATGAAATGGGCGGCACCTACTACAAACAAGGTGAGTACACCGGCGCTTTCGGCACACGGAAAATCACTCCCTAATCGATCTGGCCAAAACGCTTTTGCTGTGCAATTCAGCCAAGCAGTAACACAACAGGCTACCTGAAACTTTTTCAGGTAGCCTGTTTCTTATTACGCTTTAATCCGGTAGGCGGCTATCTCATTCATCCGCTTCCGTTTCAAACAACAACTTCAGCGTTTGCAAAGCCTGTCCGCCGGCCTGCAAGGCCTTGCCTGCCGCGCCGTGTTTGATAACCGCCAGCAACACAAAAGCCCCGTCGTGCGCCGCACTGTTGATCACAATGCCCACTTCCTCGCCATCGGCTTCCACCTTGCTGCCCACCGCTACCGGCTGAGTGCTGCGGCACACCGCCATGCCGCGCCGCACTTGGCCGCGATATTGCGCGCGGGCGATGATTTCCTGCCCCGGATAGCAGCCTTTTTTGAAATGCACGCCGCCGAGCAGGTGCTGATTCAACATTTGCGCCACACAACTTTCTGCGGTGGGCTGTGAAATCCACGGCCGCCCCTGCAGAATTTCGGCGGCCTGCCAGGCTTCGGCAGCGGCAGGATAGTCGGCATCGGGCAGTGGCGCCGGGCTGAGCACCATGCGGTTGCCACCGGCCAAAACCAGCATAATCAGCCCGTTATCACCTTCTTCGGCGGCAAATTTGAGCGCGGCGGCATCCGCGCCCGTATCCGCGCCGCTTTGGCCGTACACCTGCCAGGCGCTGTCGGTGTGGAACACCGTTTTGCTGCGCAGCACAAACATCCGCAGCCGCTTTATCGTGGCTTCCAGCAAATCCGCCGCCATCACCAGCAAGAAACGGTCGGCACGGCGCAACACCAGCATATTGGCCAACACCCGACCGCGCGGCGAATTGTAGGTGGCGAAACAAGCCTCGCCCAGCTGCAAATCTAAAATGTGGTTGGAAAGCTGGCTGTGCAGAAATTCGGCGGCATCCGTGCCGCTCACCTCCGCCACGCCGAAAAAGGGCAGTTTGCAAAGTGTGTGCATGGTTTTCTCCTGTGTTTTAGCAAACGAAATTTAAACCGATACTGCATTGGCCCGACTGTATTATCTGCGGTCAGCCGCCTTATCTTGATTTAAATCTAATTCACGACACCTGATTTAGTCAGTAATTCTTCTCGCCAAAAAAGGCATAAGTTGCATCGTGGAACAGCTCGCTTTGTGCGCTGTCGGAATATTCCAGCCGCGCCAATTCATCGTCAAACCCCGCGCGCACTGCCTCCAGCACATCTTGCGCCATATCCGGCGGCAGGCTGCGCAGCAGGCTTTTCAGCGCGCTGCCCAACACCAGGTTTTGCACACGCAAAGCCTCGCAACTCTCTTCCAAATAGCTGATTCTCTGATTGATTTCTTCCATAACCTTCTTCCTTTCCGCCCCTAGGCCACGCTGCCGGGCAACGGGGCGGATTATAAGCTCAAGCCCGGCGCTTGGACAGCCGCCACCCACAGAAGCATATTTTATGAAATAATCAATCATCAAGACGGCTGCCATAGATAAA
>NZ_KV795525.1:0-2604 GCF_001809035.1 Eikenella sp. HMSC061C02 | reverse complement strand
GACTAGCATGACTGCTAATCTACGTCAGCCCCTTGAAAAATATGTGGTACGCGCAGACAGCGCACGGCCTGAATCCATCAGCTACTTGAAGCGCCACGGCCTACCCCGTATTACCGGGGTACAGAAGGGCAAGGGCAGCGTGGAAGATGGCATTGAGTTCATCAAGTCGTTCAAGTGGGTATTCATCCACCCAGATGCGGCGGCCACGCTGCGGGAATTTAAGCTGTACAGCTACAAAACGGACAGATTAAGCGGTGATGTGCTGCCTGTGGTGCTGGATGAGAATAACCATTGTATTGCCGAAGGCGAGCTTGTTCATACGGATTGCGGTTTAGTGCCTGTAGAACAGATAACTGCCGGGCATAATGTGCTGACCCGTGCTGGGTTTAAACCCGAAACGCCAAGTAAAGATAGGTTGAAAGATGAGCAGTAAAAATGCTGGAACGGTAGGAAAGATGCCGGCCGCCGCTGTGCTTATCCTGACCTTGGGATTGGCAGCGGCAGCTGTTATGTGGGTTGGCGGTTTGTGAGATAGGCTACCTGAAAAGCACGTGCGGTGGCTTGCCCGCCCACATATAATCGCGTAAACTCAAATCAGATTTAACCGTTAGCCACAATAAGGAACGGGTTATGTTTGAAAAAATGCTGAGGCAATCGGTGTTGCTGTATATGGATGCATCGGAGGACGGGGAGGAATCCCGCACCCTTGATCATGCTTTGGAGTTTGCACAGCGCCGCCGTGCCGAATTCGACCACCGCCGTATGGAAATCGTTAGGGAAATCAATCGTGGAACCAAACGCAGCAGCGGAAAATTACCTGTATGACTTTATCTACCTCAACCATGAAGCACTGTCTTTTTGCCAAACACAATTAGATGATGACGGATTGCTTACCGGCAGCGTGGTTACGCGAAGCAGCGGTGAACAGATGCGGCAGCAGGTGGGCGGCAGCGTAAAGGTTATCCACGGAACGCATGAGGAAACCGGAAGTCATCATTCTTCGCGCCAAAACAGTTTCGATACATCGAAAAACCTACCGCTGGACGTGATGCGCGAATTGAATGCGCGCGGGCTGATTCACGATATTACCGAAGCCAAGCCGGGGCAGATTGTGCTGCTATCCGGACGGATGCAGATGGTGGATTTGGTATTGATGAACGACTTGTTGGAGCCAGCTTTAGATATGGAGCTCTCGAACATGCCGTCGCTAACGGATGCCCATAGACGCAAGAAACGGGAAAAGGCTGAGGAGAACGGAACGCTAATCAAGATGTTCAGCGCCCTGCCCAAGCTGCTGCAAGTGCGTATCTTTGATGACACGAAATCGACGTGGTGCACGATACGTCATGTCGATATGATGCAGGATTCGTTTTCTATCGCCATGAAGCACGGTGTGACAGTACGTGGGCAATGGCATGTATTGGCGGTACTGGATGCTTTGCCAGATGATACGGAACTGGATGAAAAGGCTTTCGAGTATATGACTGATTTGGACAATGGATACTTTACTGCTTTATTGCATATACGCACCATGATGGGTAGGCGGTTTAATGAATACGGAATTTCCCCGCTAGCTATTTTTAGAAAACTAACTTAAAACGCAGGCCATCTATCATATTGGATGGCCTTTAATTTTATGTAACCCCGAAGCCGACTTCGGGGCTTTTTTTATTTGGAGAGAATAATGGCTGATGTGGCAACGCTTGGTATTGGCGTCGATTTAAGCGAGTTGCGAGCGGCTACGGCTATTCGCAGAAGCAGGTGTTGCAGTTTGTGGAAGCCACGAATAATGCGATGCGTGTCGGCGGCGTTGGGGCGCAGGAGCAGGCGGCAGCATTGTTCCAATTGTCGCAGGCTTTGGGTTCCGGCCGATTGCAGGGTGATGAGTTCCGCTCAATTTCTGAGGCTGCGCCTATCCTGCTGGATACGCTGGCCGAGCATCTGGGGAAAAGCCGGCCTGGCGGCATGCTGTCAAACCGTCAATAAAGAAAAGCTCGAACTGGTAAGTAATCCTTACTGGTTCGGGCTATTTTTTTGTTGTTATGACGGGCTGATAAAGGCGTGACCGAAGTAGGAAATCCGTTCCGCAAAAAATTTCCAGCCTTTGATTTTGCTGGATAAAAATCAGCTTTAAGCGCAACGATTGCGGAACGGAAATATAGCCGAAAGCATTATAAATCCTTGATTCGTTATGTTCTATCACACAATGTGCGGTAAGGCTGGGCGGGAAAGGCTACCTGAAAACGAAAGGGGCTGTACTAGATTAGCCCTAAATTCCACACCACTCCCGCAGGATTTTAAGCTGCTGGGACGGTGTGCCGAAGTTAAACCGAAATTCGCATTCTTTCAAGAACAGCGGGAAGGATTTGCGATCGATTCCGTTATATTTACGTAAGACGCGTTTTGCCTGATTCCAAAAATTCTCAATGCCGTTGATGTGGTTCTGGCGGTCTGCAAATTCCTTGGAATGGTTGATGCGGTGATGGCTAAAACCGCTTATGTCCAACTTGTCGTAGCTGCTCAGACTATCCGTGTAAACAATACTATCCGGCATAATTTTTTGTTTGATCACAGGCATCAAAGTATCGGACTTGGCATTATCCA
>NZ_KV795524.1:0-6630 GCF_001809035.1 Eikenella sp. HMSC061C02 | reverse complement strand
ACTAGCATGACTGCTAATCTACGTCAGCCCCTTTGTTTTTAGCGGCGCTCGCCAAAGTGTTCAAGCATTGCGCTTGAAGTGCGAATGCAAGGGCATCACAAATCGTTCAATAGCCTGCCTGATTTAAAGAGTGGTATTTGTCGCAACCATTTTGATCTCCACTATCACATACTTTGCCAAACCATTCCTTGCTAAGATGAAAATTTTGGCGTACGCCTTGTCCGTTGTCATACATCACACCCAAATTATATTGGGCTTCAGCAACTCCTTGTTCCGCCAACTGCAAGGTCTCCCGAAAATCCGATGCGTCATCCGCACAAACTGTCTGATTCAAACCCAAAGCCAGCAATGCGGCTACCAGTAATTTTGTCAAATGCTTCATCTTAATTCTCTTATGGTTTTTAAAACGCTAATGGATGGGCACGTTGTATGCGCTCAGAATCTTCATGCCGTGCCGTCTGAAAAACGGATTTCATTCCTATTGTTTCATGACGGCTATTTGTGTGCAGCCTGCACTTTCAGGCAGCCTACTTCGCCCCCTTAAACCCGCGCTTCAAATGCACCATCAGCAAAGCCACTGCCGCAGGGGTTACGCCGGAAATTCGGCTGGCTTGTCCGACGGTTTCGGGTTTGTGCTGGTTGAGTTTTTGCTGCACTTCTGCCGATAAACCTTTGACTTTGCTGTAATCGATGTTTTCAGGTAGCCTCAAGGTTTCCAAATCGCGGCGGCTGTCGATTTCTTCGTTTTGGCGGTCGATATAGCCTTGGTATTTGACTTGGATTTCCACTTGTTCAATCACGTTTTCAGGCAGCCTGCACTCGGGTTCTGCGCCTTCGAGCGTCATCAGTGCGGCGTAGTCAAGGTTCGGGCGGCGCAGGAGGTCGTGCAGGTTGGCTTCGCGGCTGAGTTTTTGTCCGAACACGCGGATTTGTTCGTCTTCGGCGAGTTTTTGCGGCGTGTACCACATTGTTTTCAAACGTTGGATTTCGCGTTCGATGGCTTCGCGTTTTTCGTTGAACATGCGCCATTGCGCTTCACCCACCAAGCCGATTTTGTGGCCGTCTTCGGTCAGGCGCATGTCGGCGTTGTCTTCCCTGAGTTGCAGGCGGTATTCGGCGCGGCTGGTGAACATGCGGTAGGGTTCGTTCACGCCTTTGGTGATGAGGTCGTCCACCAATACGCCGAGATAGGCTTGTTCGCGGCGCAGCAGGAGCGGGTCTTGTTCGCGGATGTATTGCACGGCGTTTGCGCCTGCTAGCAGACCTTGTGCGGCGGCTTCTTCGTAGCCGGTCGTGCCGTTGATTTGTCCGGCGAAGAAGAGGCCTTGGATGGTTTTGGTTTCGAGGCTGGCTTTGAGGTTGCGCGGGTCGAAGTAGTCGTATTCGATGGCGTAGCCGGGGCGCAGGATATGGGCGTTTTCAAGACCTTTCATGCTGCGCACGAGCGCGATTTGGATGTCGAACGGCAGGCTGGTGGAAATGCCGTTGGGGTAGTATTCGTTGGTGGTCAGGCCTTCGGGTTCGAGGAAAATCTGGTGGCTGTCTTTGTCGGCGAAGCGGTTGATTTTGTCTTCGATAGACGGGCAGTAGCGTGGGCCGACGCCTTCGATTTTGCCGGTGAACATGGGGCTGCGGTCGAAGCCTGAACGGATAATGTCGTGTGTTTTCAAATTGGTATGCGTAATCCAGCAGGACACTTGGCGCGGGTGCATATCGGCGTTGCCGCGCACGGAAAAGACGGGCACGGGCGTGTCGCCGGGCTGTTCGGTGAGCTGGGAGAAATCAATCGTGCGCCCGTCGATGCGCGGCGGCGTGCCGGTTTTCAGACGACCTTGCGGCAGGTTCAACTCGCGCAAACGGCCGCCGAGCGATTTGGCGGCGGGGTCGCCGGCACGACCGCCTTCGTAGTTTTCCAAACCAATGTGGATTTTGCCGGACAAAAACGTGCCGGCGGTCAGCACGACGGCGCGGGCTTTAAATTCCACGCCCATCGCGGTAATCACGCCGCTGATGCGGTCGCCGTCGAGCGTTACATCATCAACCGACTGCTGGAAGAGGTCGAGGTTTTCTTGGTTTTCCAGCATTTCGCGGATGGCGGCTTTGTACAAAATGCGGTCCGCCTGCGCGCGCGTGGCACGAACTGCCGCGCCTTTGCTGGCGTTCAGACGGCGGAACTGGATGCCGGATTTGTCGGTTGCCAACGCCATCGCGCCGCCGAGCGCATCGAGTTCGCGTACTAAATGGCCTTTGCCGATGCCGCCGATGGAGGGGTTGCACGACATTTGTCCGAGCGTTTCGATGTTGTGTGTGAGCAAAAGCGTCTGCGCGCCCATGCGCGCGGCGGCGAGCGCGGCTTCCGTGCCTGCGTGGCCGCCGCCGACGACGATGACGTCGTAGGTTTTGGAGTAGAGGATGGTGGGCATGATTGTGTGGGTAGTAAAAAATCAAGCGATTATACGCGGTTTTGCCGCCGGATGAGGCTACCTGAAAAACGGAAAAGGGTTTTGAACTTAGCAGAAACCCTGCCTTGGCTTCTCCCAAATATTGTTTTAGCTTTGCAGAAACTCGGCTTCCTCCGGAAATCTCGTTTTGGCGAAATTCGCTTTGCTCATTTTCAGGTAGCCTGTGCCGGGATAGAGGCTGCCTGAAAAAGTTGTGCGCTTGAAAAACGGCTTTCAGGTAGCCTTTCCGGTTTGCGGCGTAGGGCAAGAGGCGGGTTGAAAGTGTTACAATACGCGGTTTCTTTTTATTGAGTTTTCCGGCTTCATCATGTGCAAACACAACCACCCACACCCCACCCGCGACAACGACACCATCCGCATCCGCGGCGCGCGCACGCATAATTTGAAAAACGTCGATTTGGACATTCCGCGCCACAAACTGGTGGTGGTCACGGGGCTGTCGGGCAGCGGCAAGTCGTCGCTGGCGTTTGACACGCTGTATGCCGAAGGGCAGCGGCGTTATGTTGAGAGCCTTTCCGCCTATGCGCGGCAGTTTTTGCAGATGATGGACAAACCCGATGTCGATTTGATCGAAGGCCTGTCGCCCGCGATTTCCATCGAGCAGAAATCCACCAGCCACAACCCGCGTTCCACCGTCGGCACGGTAACGGAAATCCACGACTACCTGCGCCTTTTGTACGCCCGCGTCGGCACGCCGTATTGCCCCGAACACAATTTGCCGCTATCGAGCCAGACCGTGTCGCAGATGGTCGATGCCGTATTGAAGCTGCCGGAAGACACGCGCGTGATGATTTTGGCACCGGCGGTGCGCGAGCGTAAGGGCGAGTTTGTCGATTTCTTTGCCGACTTGCAGGCGCAGGGTTTTGCGCGGGTGCGCGTGGACGGCGAGGTCTATCAGTTGGACGAAGTGCCGAAGCTGGAAAAAAACATCAAGCACAATATCGACGTGGTTATCGACCGCGTGAAAGTGAAGGCGGACATCAAGCAGCGGTTGGCAGAAAGCTTTGAAACCGCGCTACGCCACGGCAACGAGCGCGCGCTGGCGATGGAGATGGACAGCGGCGAAGAGCATTGGTTTTCCGCGCGTTTCGCCTGCCCCGTGTGTTCGTACAGCCTGCCCGAATTGGAGCCGCGCCTCTTTTCGTTCAACAACCCGATGGGTTCCTGCCCGACTTGCGACGGCTTGGGCAACACCAATTTCTTCGACCCCGAAAAAGTGGTCGCCCATCCTGAATTGTCGCTGGCAACGGGGGCGATTGACGGCTGGGACAAGCGCAACCAGTTCTATTTCCAAATGATTCAGTCGCTGGCGCGGCATTACGGTTTCGACGTGCAGGCTGCTTGGGAAACGCTACCTGAAAAAGTGAAAAAAGTCGTGCTGCACGGCTCAGGCAAAGAAGTCATTGATTTCACTTACCTATCCGAACGCGGCACCACCTTCAACCGCAGCCACGCCTTCGAAGGCATCATTCCCAATCTCGAACGCCGCTACCGCGAAACCGATAGCGAAACCGTGCGCGAAAAACTGCGCGAATACCAAAACCACCGCGCCTGCCCGAGCTGCGGCGGCGCACGTTTGCGCAAAGAAGCCCGCTACGTTTACGTCAGCGGCGAACCTTTACACGAAGTCTCCGCTTGGCCGCTGACCAAAACCCACCAATTTTTCGAAACGCTGGATTTGGACGGCAACAAAAAACAAATCGCCGAAAAAATCCTCAAAGAAATCACCGAGCGGCTCGGCTTCCTGATTAACGTCGGGCTGGATTACCTGAATCTCTCCCGCTCCGCCGAAACCCTCTCCGGCGGCGAAGCCCAGCGCATCCGCCTTGCCAGCCAAATCGGCAGCGGCTTAACCGGCGTGATGTATGTATTGGACGAACCCTCCATCGGCCTGCACCAGCGCGACAACGACCGCTTGCTCGCCACCCTCAAACGCCTGCGCGACTTGGGCAACAGCGTGATTGTGGTCGAACACGACGAAGACGCCATCCGCGAAGCCGATTTCGTCGTCGATATGGGCCCGGGCGCAGGCGAACATGGCGGCAACGTACTAATTGCCGACACGCCCGAAAACGTCGCCAAATGCGAAAAATCCGTTACCGGACAATACCTCAGCGGCAAAAAATCCATTGCCGTGCCGTCTGAACGCACGCCCGTCAATCCCGACCGAATGCTCGTCCTCAAAGGCGCGCGCGGCAACAACCTCAAAAACGTTACTCTCGAGCTGCCGCTCGGTTTGATTACCTGCATCACCGGCGTATCCGGCAGCGGCAAATCCACCCTGATTAACGACACCCTCGCCAAAATCACCGCCCGCGAACTCAACCGCGCCCAAGAAGAACCTGCTCCATACGACGACATCCACGGCCTCGAACACCTCGACAAAGTCATCAACGTCGACCAATCCCCCATCGGCCGCACCCCGCGTTCCAACCCCGCCACCTACACCGGCCTGTTCACCCCCATCCGCGAACTCTTCGCCGGCGTACCCCTCTCGCGCGAACGCGGCTACAACGTCGGCAGATTCTCCTTCAACGTCAAAGGCGGCCGATGCGAAGCCTGCCAAGGCGACGGCGTGATTAAAGTCGAAATGCACTTCCTACCCGACGTGTACGTCCCCTGCGAAGTCTGCCACGGCAAACGCTACAACCGCGAAACCCTCGAAATCCAATACAAAGGTAAAAACATCAGCCAAGTCCTCGACATGACCGTCGAAGAAGCCCGCGATTTTTTCGACGCCGTCCCCACCGTATCGCGCAAACTGCAAACCCTCATGGACGTAGGCCTGGGCTACATCCGCCTCGGCCAATCCGCCACCACCCTCTCCGGCGGCGAAGCCCAGCGCGTCAAACTCGCCTTGGAGCTATCCAAACGCGACACCGGCAGAACGCTCTACATTCTCGACGAACCCACCACCGGCCTGCACTTCGCCGACATCGCCCTGCTGCTGAAAGTAATCGGCCGTCTGAAAGGCAAAGGCAACTCGATTGTGATTATCGAACATAATCTGGATGTGATTAAAACCGCGGATTGGATTGTGGACTTAGGGCCGGAAGGCGGTGATGGAGGCGGGAGGATTATTGCTTCAGGTAGCCCCGAGGAAGTGGCGAAGGTTAAGGGGAGTTATACTGGGAAGTATTTGGAGATGGTTTTATAATTCTAAGATTAAACAATCACTGATAGGGTGCAGATGATGAAAAATTTAGATGATGTAGAAACAACAATAGATCAAAGTTTAAATATGCTAAAAACGACTTCTGAAATTATTAAACCTGATAGTGTAGAAGAAATTCATGCTCTTCAGTCAAGCTCTGATATTAGATTGCAACGTGCAGGGGAATACGAAGCGGATAGTAATGAGAAAATAGCATTTTTAAAAAATACCGGAATAAATTTGCTATATAAGGCTATTTCTGCAGTAACTCGGGCCAAATTAAGAATTGGAGAAAATCTATCCTTATTAAATCCAGAAGTGTCACAATCTCTTGGTGAGAAAATTTCAAATATTGGAGAGCGGAATATAAAACTTAATTCATTACCGACTTTGGCTAATGCAACCGAAAGTTTAGTTTATGCTCAAGAAGAACCTGATCTAAGAGAGATGTACGAGAATATTATCGCTAATACCGTTGATAAGACAAAGGAAAATATAACACACCCCGCATATGTTGAAGTTTTAAAACAACTCAGTTCTATTGATGCTCGTTGTTTAAAAGAATTGTTTTCATTGCATGATATTTCTATTATTCCAATTTGTAATATTAAACGTATTATTAATGATAAAGGACACTATAATATAGTTCTTAGAAATTTATTACCTCCGCCATTAAATGATGTTAAGATAAATACCATTGAGAACTGGGAACGTTTGAAAATAGTAGAAATATCATTTGAAGAGTGGTGGACTAACGATATATTATATTCTTATGGGGAGGAAATAATTAAAGTGATAGAAGATGAAGTGCCAGAATCCAAGCTTGAATTGGTTAAAGGACAATTTTTGATAACTGAATTCGGAAAAAAATTCGCTCAAGCAATCGGCATTTTATCTTAATATCAAGCAAGCCGTAGCTTGTATATCCAACCTACCGCGTGCGTGGCTGCGCCACACACCCTACCCATGAATCATGAGGAACCCTAAAACCAACGCGTAGCAACTGTATTTTTC
>NZ_KV795523.1:0-1852 GCF_001809035.1 Eikenella sp. HMSC061C02 | reverse complement strand
AAGTTCTTGACTTTCGATTACGGTATCTTTCCCTTTCCTCCCCACACCCTCAAACGTGTACAATACCCCCATTTCGACACCCAACCCAATCACACCATGCAACCCTATCTCCACCTCATGCAGCACATCCTCAGCCACGGCACCGACAAATCCGACCGCACCGGCACCGGCACCCGTTCCATATTCGGCCACCAAATGCGCTTCGACCTCGCCCAAGGCTTCCCCCTGCTCACCACCAAAAAGCTCCACCTGCGCTCCATCATCCACGAGCTCCTTTGGTTTCTCAAAGGCGACACCAACATCCGCTACCTGAAAGAAAACAACGTCTCCATCTGGGACGAATGGGCCGACGAAAACGGCGACCTCGGCCCCGTATACGGCTACCAATGGCGCTCCTGGCCCGCCCCCGACGGCCGGCATATCGACCAAATCGCCAACGTTGTCGAGCAAATCAAACGCAATCCCGACAGCCGCCGCCTCATCGTATCCGCCTGGAATCCCGCCCTCGTCGATGAAATGGCGCTGCCCCCCTGCCACACCATGTTCCAATTTTACGTAGCCGAAGGCCGCCTATCCTGCCAGCTCTACCAACGCAGCGCCGACGTCTTCCTCGGCGTACCCTTCAACATCGCCAGCTACGCCCTGCTCACCATGATGATGGCGCAAGTGTGCAGACTACAACCCGGCGAATTCATCCACACCTTCGGCGACGCCCACCTCTACAGCAACCACTTCGAGCAAGCCCGCCTCCAGCTTACCCGCGAGCCGAGAGCCCTGCCGCAAATGCAGCTCAACCCCGAAGTGAGAAACCTGTTCGATTTCCGCTTTGAAGATTTCGAACTGCAAAACTACGACCCGCACCCGCATATCAAAGCGCCAGTGGCGGTGTGATACTGACAACATAAAAGGCTACCTGAAAACGTAGCGCAGCGAAGTTTCTGCGCAGCTAAATTTTCAGGTAGCCTTTGGTTCCTCATTACCCTATCCAAGTGAGGCCAGCGAAGCTTGAATCACTTCCTCACTCAAGGGCTCGACACCGGGCAGATGATCATAGGCCTTCATCCAAACTTGGCGCGGGTTCGGCGCATCGGCTTGGCGGTTCCAATAAACGGTTTTGAGCCATAACAAAGCATCATCAGGACGACCGCGGCTCAACCATTCATCATCCATACGGCGGGTAAGCAAAATCTTGGCCGCATGTTGCAATTCATCGGCAGAATAGCGACCTTCGGCATAGTGCAGGCAGTAGGCATAACCAAGATTGCGCTCGGAGGTGTGCAAATTGCGGCTAGTAGGCATACTGTCACCACAATAATGCCGGTAGCCGATGATGCCCTCTTCGTAGGCTTCGGCCTGCAAGCAGCGACGCATATAGTCGGCTACCTGTGCAGTTTTAATCTGAGGTTTAGGATAAATATCCTCCAAACATTCGTTTTGCATCTGTTGATGCAGCTGCAAGGTTTGCCACCACAATTCCGGCTGGTCGACGCCGTCGCGGAACCACAGAGCCAAAGCCAGATTTTCATGTAAACAAATTTGTCTGAATAACTGATTAGCACCTGTACCACCTTCATTGACAGAAATACCGTAGCGCATCCATTCAATACTGCGCTCAAGAATGGGAAGATAGGGTTGATACCAACCAACTAGGGAAGCATTTAGCACACTCTCAAAGGTTGACATGCCAATATTTCCCATAGGTTTCTCTGGCGAAAATTTCTTATTTTTATCATACAGATAAGAGAATTCTAAAATTGATTCAAGGCGCTTAATAGGTAGGACTCTCACGGTCATAATATTCTCTCTTAAGGCTAAATTATTAGGGGCTTAGGAAGCAAAATTTATTTTAAAG
>NZ_KV795522.1:0-306 GCF_001809035.1 Eikenella sp. HMSC061C02 | reverse complement strand
CTTTGCCGGCTGCTCCGCGACCGCGTTTGCCTTTGCGGCAGCCGCCAAAATAGCTTTCATCTGCTTCTACTTCGCCATCAAACATTTCCAAGTGTTCGCAATGATGAAAGATAAGCAAGCGTAAACGGTGAAAGTAGTAGGCAGCGGTGTTTTTATTGACTCCGGCCAATTCGGCGGCAGTACGGGCGGTTGCTCCTGCAACGAACAATTCGATCAGTTTGTTTTGAACGGGCTGGCTGAGGCGACTTTTTCTCATAGGAATATTTTAATCAATTTTGAATATTCCTGGTTATCTAGGACAGCCCC
>NZ_KV795521.1:0-25955 GCF_001809035.1 Eikenella sp. HMSC061C02 | reverse complement strand
CTGCACCAGTCGGAGTAATCACCTTACCGGCCGGGTTGCCGTTATTACCATCGCCTACATTCAGTGCAGTAGTATCGGCTGCTACGGTGTAAGTGGTGCTACCAGTATTCGCATCCACAGTCGGTGTAACGCTAATACCGTTGCCAGCAGCTACCTTGCTGGTAGCGGCAGCCTGCGCTGCTTTCAGCTGGCTTACGTTCACTGCGTCAGTGTCGGCCGCGCCGGCCGCTACATTGGTGACGCGGCGGTAAAGAGTTTTCCCCATCCCGGCCGTATTGTCGCCACCAACCGATACTTCGCCCAGCTCTACACCGGATCCAGCAATGCCGGCAACGTTGGCGTTTGCCGTTGGTTTATAGGGTGCGGCTGTCAGGTCTGATTCGCCAGCAATGGAAAAGGACCCAAGGGCAACGCGGAAGTTGGTGTCATCTTTGACCAGTGCGCTGTCACCCAAGGCAACGTTGTTGTTCAAGCGCACGGGCAGACCGGGGATCATGGGGGTGCCGTTGCCGGCATTGGCACCGCTACCCACCGCCATACCACCGTTGTTCGATGTGGCAGCCGAGCCGATGGCAATGCCTCCCGCTGCGCTTTCGCCGCTTACTGTGGCACCCGGGCCAATAGCCAGCGCCAAATCGCCTTGTGCTTTGGCTTTGTCGCCAATGGCAATCGAGCTACTAGATGGATTGGCCGGCGAATTCTCTACTTTCGCCTCATTACCAATGGCTATGGAGTTGCGTTGTGCCGCTTGGGCTTTGACGCCAGCAGCCAGTGCGTCCGTTCCCGTGGCACCGTCGTTGTTGTAGTTGCTGCCCGCAGCTTGCTGGTTGCTGTTGACACTATAGTAGTGCGTTTTAGCTGCACTACCCATCGCCTGCAACTGGCTGAGGTTGACCGCATCGTTCGGGGCTGTTCCGTTAGCCACATTGCTGATCTTGTTGCCACCGTTGTTCAGGCCACCACTGGTCAAGCTCACCGTGTTCGCCGGGTTCGTAGGAGTCGGCGCGGCAATGGTGATACCACTGTTGTCCATCTGAGTGGCGCCCGTCTTCACGCTGCCGTTGCTACCCAAATCAATGTTCTGGGCCAGCTTGAGATTGAGCGTGTTGGTCGCAGCGTCTGCCACCACACCGATGTTGCCTTCGGTCAAGGTACCGGTTGCGCCACCTTTCACGTTCAGGGTAGAGCCCAGCTTGCGCTCAACATTGGCACCGCTGTCGCCCGCAAAGGTCAGGGGCTTGACGACTTCAGCATTCAGGTTGCTCAGCGCATCGCCCACATTGGTGGCCGGAGCGTAGTTCGTGCCATCGGTTTTGGCGATGGTGTAGCTGGGCGCTTTGAAGGTGCCATCGGTATTGACGCCCGCGCCGCCGCCCAAAGCATCAGCTGCGCCTTTGAGCTGGCTCACATTCACTGCATCGGTGTCTTTGGCACCTGCCTTGACGTTGGCCAATGTGGTCGGTGCCGTAGTGTTGCCCGCTGCATTCTGCATGCTGGCAATCACGTCGCCTACTGGTACTTGCGTGCCTGCACCGTTGGGCTGGGTGTAGAAGTTGCCATCGGTGTGTTTGTAGACCTTGCTGCCGTCAGCTTTGGTATACACGACCGGGGTTTGCGCACTCTGCACCACAGATTGGGCGTTCAGGGCGTAGGTGTAGCTCTGGTCACCGTTGGCGTCCAGGTCCTGCTTCACGGTCAAACCATCACCGGCTTTCAGTGTCAGGGTACTGCCGGGTTTGGCAGTAGTGGCAGTAGAAGTACCTACTACATTGCCGCCAGCGTTGATGTTGAAGCCGCTGTTGTTGATGGCGTTGGCAATGTCGCCAGCGGTAGCCAATTTGTTCGCATTACCAGCAGCCGGCGCAATGACTTTGCCTGCCGGGTTGCCGCCAGTGCCGTCGCCTACAGCAAGCGGTGTGGTGTCAGCCGCTACTTTATAGGTGGTGCTGCCGTCAGTATTTGCTATATCGGTAACAGTGATGCCGTCACCAGCAGTGACCTTGTTGGTGGCCGCAGCCTGCGCAGCTTTGAGCTGATCTTCAGTTGCCGCACGACCGCTGGTGATGCTGGCCGGATTCCAAGTTTTGTTGGTCAAGCCGGTTACGGTGCCAGCATTGCCGTCAATCGTGACCGGGTGGCCAGTGGCCGGACCTACGGTGATGCTGTCGGCCAGTTTGAAGCCCACTTGGTTGTCCGTTACGGTGGTGACGATGTTGCCGTCGCCAGTGTATTTAACGGTTTCAGTCAGCTTGACAGTATCGGTAGCCGTGCCGTCGCTGATCTTGAAGCCGTTATTTTGCAGCCCTTGCGTTACATAAAACAGCTGGCTGCCGTTAATAGCATCGGTACTAGTAGCAGTAATAGCACCTGGAGCGACGTGTTTGATTTGGCGCTCGAAACCAGCCGAACCAATAGAAACCTGGTCGCCAGCAGTTACATTGGCGCTGCCAGCAAACGGGTTAGCCACGCTGCCATAAGTGATTGAACCCACGGTTGCCGTTTTTTCTGACGTAGCCGTTGCGGCCGTGGTGCTGCCCGCGCCCAATGCTACGGCGTTTGCTTTATCAGCGCTTGCGCCAACGCCCAATGCCACCGAAGCGACGCCGGTTGCCGACGTTTTGGTACCAAAGGCGGTTGACAAGGCGCCTGTTGCCTTGGCCTGCACGCCCAAAGCGACCGCGCCGTCGCCCGCCTCGGTAGGGATATAGCGGCCGGCGGTAGAAGTAAAGTCAACCAGGTTCTGCCCCGTCAGGTTTCTATATGTAGCCGCCGCAGCCGTATTGTTCAGCGTATCGTTGTTATTAGCGGGGTTGGTACTGACCAGCGGCGTAGTACTGGCTACTGCATTCAGGTCGTCCCCGCCAATGGAGACGGAAGAATTGCCCCTGGCGATGGTGTTGTTACCGATGGAGGTCGATTGACTGCCAATGGCCTGGGTAGACGGCCCCAAAGCCACGGCCTGCCCGCCGGATGCCTTGGCGTGCACGCCATAGGCCACGTCTTCGTTGCCGGTTGCTTGAGCATCCCAACCGATGGCTACCGTTCTGAGCGCAGAGGATTTGGTATCTACACCGATAGCAATGGATGCCTCTTTATTATTGGCATCATCCAGAGTGATACCAGTACCCATGCGGATGCTGTTCGATGAACGATACAGGTTGCCATTCTTATCTTTAAATTCACCATTCTGAGTGAAGGAGGGATCAACCCCGTTCGTACCACGGTAACCAACACCGATGATGCCGCTGTTGACATCCAAGCGGCCGCCCAGCGTCAGGTTCTTGGCGCCATTATCGGTCGTATTAGCAGCACCATTTACACTGCCATAGAGCAAGGTGCGGTTGGTCTGCGTATCATGGTTTTCTTCTTTATTCCCACCGACCGGTTTACACGGGTTATATGCCGAAGTTATACCAAAAAAAGAAGAATTCGGTACGAACACACCAGCTGTACCCTGAAATGGCGTATGAATTGTCGTGCCGCCCATAATGGCATATTGAACAGCGCCCGTACTGTCAGCAATAGCTGTACAGTTAACATCCTGGCCGTCGTTAAGATAGAAGCCAGCTCCGGCATTGGCCTGGCCGGCTGCCAACGCCAAAGCAGACACCATGACTGCGGGAACAAAGCGCTGGGCTTTTTTAATGCCCAATTCTTCCAAAATAGCAGCGCCGATTCCACCCGCACCAGAAGAAGCCGACTTGCCACGAGATTTGGCCGTTTCCTGCACAGCCACCCAAGTGTTGGTATGTTCATTCCATACGGTACGGTAAACTTTGTTCATATACTCAGCTCCCTAACTTTCAAAAAAAAATCAAAAAAATAGTGGAATAGA
The DNA here is from genome assembly GCF_001809035.1 of Eikenella sp. HMSC061C02. NCBI lineage: Bacteria > Pseudomonadati > Pseudomonadota > Betaproteobacteria > Neisseriales > Neisseriaceae > Eikenella > Eikenella sp. HMSC061C02. The sequence goes on along the minus strand of NZ_KV795521.1, from coordinate 22,120 downwards.
GCCCATAGGTTGATTTACATCAATCTCACTATCTATTTCTTCCTACGCTTGCCAAATCACACAAAACTTAAATTACTCTTGCAGAGCGAATTTACTTTATTCAAGTAAATTCAATTGACTACGTATTCTAAAACCTGAGGGCAAATCGAGGCTGAATGATACAGCTAATTAACGCATCATCCTAGCCACTTTATTGATTGGTTGTATTTCATTACAAAAGTTTACAACTGTTTTGCAACACATTTTTCTGCACAAGCCATACCAGCTGCGCTTCTCACCCAATTTCGAACAATAAAATACTTTAAGATTTTATTATATACAATCACTTAACAATTCAGACTACCTGAAAATCAAACTATAGAACACTCCCGCATTCTGTCATCCAAATGAAATTTCAGCTTCTATTGAGTAGCCTCACTAGGTAAATTGCAAGCTATTCCCAGTTTAATTTACCCAGTATGAGCTACCAGCAATATCCATTCTCAAACCCTCTACTACATGAAATAAAAAATCAATCAAAATATTGTGTTGATTGTTCTACTTACCTAGTTTTCAGGTAGCCTTTATCACCCTATGCAGTAAAAGTTCCATCACGGCACCACACAAGCCTACACACACAGGATGCTGCATAATCTGGCACACACAACCCAAAACAACTAAACAAGCCATAAAAAAGCTTGCTTATCACTTAAGATAAGCAAGCTTTTTTATGCCATCAACGCAAGAACCCAATTTTCAGTACCCGCTTTTACAAATCCCGCTCTTTTAAAACGGCTGCCGCAATTCACTTAAACTGATGCCCAAAGCTTGGGCGTATTTAGCCAAAGTTTTTTCAGGTAGCCTCTTAAACACGGCAGGTTGCAAATGTCGGCGCAGCTGCCAGCGCCACACGCCGGCGGCCATGGCCAAGCTGGTTTCGTCATGACGGCTGTGGAACATGTGGTAATACAAAGCGGAGCGTTCGCCGCGTTCCACAGTCTGCTTGGCAGCTTCGGTCTGCTCCTCCAGCTCGGCCACAGCCTGCACGGTGGCGTAGGACTCATCTTGCCAGCCGGTGCTGGTGGCAGCCTGGTAGCGGCCATTGTGCGTGCCGTAGATAATTTTTTGATGCCCTCGATAACTGGGGCTGTCGTCTTGCGGAATGTCGTTGATATCCATACCAAATGGTTCCAAACAAGCAGAATTTGGTTTTCAGGTAGCCTTACCAAGAACAGATAGGCGGTTTTCAGGTAGCCTCATGCATACACTGCTTCCAACAGCATAAAACAAGTGGAAAAGCGGCCGCTTTCGGGAATGTAGCACAGGACTTTCTGGCCGTTTTGAATGTCCGAACGGCGCATAAACTCTTCCAAAATAATGTAAATCGCCGCCGAGCCGGTGTTGCCTTTATAGTGCAGGTTGGTAAACCATTTTTCTTCGGCAATCGGCAGCCCCGCTGCAGCAAGGCCATCAGCCAGTTTGCTGCGGAAGAAACCAGAGGAATAATGCGGCAGAAACCAATCAATCTTATCGGCTTGCAGGCCGTGCTTAGCAATCAGATGGCGCAGCGGTTTTTCCACCGTATAGGCCACGATATTTTCATTCAGCAGCTTCACATCCTGCTTCACCGCCATCAGGCTGCGCTTGGCGCACTCATCGGCATCAACATCTTTCCAACTCAGCCATTCCCCGCCCTGCCCCACTTCGCCGCCGGCATACATGCACACCGGCATCTCGTTGGCATACGACAGCAAATCAATCCAATGGATTTTAAAATTCAACTGCCCGGCCAGCGGCTCACTGCCCAGCTGCACCGCGCCGGCGCCGTCCGACAGCATCCAGCGCAAAAAATCCTTTTCAAACGCAATTTCCGGCTTGGCATCCTGCAGGCGCAGGCTGTCGGTTTCACAACGGAAACGCTCGCCGCGCAATACCGCCGAAGCCGTTTCCGAAGCCGCTGCCACCGCTTCGCGGCATTCGCCGGTGCGCACCGCGCGTTCGGCCTGCTTCATCGCCGCCATCCCCGCCACACACACGCCAGCCGTGCTCACCACCTCGCAGGGCGGAATCTGCGGCAGCAGCCCATGCACCATCACCGCATGACCGGGCAAAATCTGGTCGGGGTAAGACGTGCCGCAGGCAAGACTGCCGATTTCGTCCGCACGCAATCCCTGCTCCAACAAACCGCGCACCGCCAGCGCAGCCAGCTCTGTGTTGCTATGGGTGGCACGGCGGGTGTGCGGATCGATGGCGTAGTAGCGGGAAGTAATCGCGTTGGAGCGCAAAATCATCTTGCGTACGCGCGAAGGCGTATCACCCGTCATACCGAGCACGGCTTCCATCTGCTCATTGCTCACCGGCGGATTCGGCAGAAACGCAGCAGCGCGTTTGATATAAACATCTGATGGCTTATGCAATTCCGGCTCCCCTTCGATTTATTCGATGTGTGTGTGGACATTTTCAGGTAGCCTGCAGCGGCATATAGCAAAGGCTACCTGAAACTTAGCAGCTAACGAAGAACAGCCTGAAACGCTAAACATTTCAGGCTGTTGTATTATTTGGTGCCCAGGGTCGGACTCGAACCGACACACCTTGCGGCGGGGGATTTTGAGTCCCCTGCGTCTACCAATTTCGCCACCTGGGCAGGTGATGAAGAAACGGCATTATAGGCATTTTTCCACGTTTGTAAAGTTTTTTACCTGCATATCTGCCGCTTTGCCGTTTAAAACCGTGTTTTCAATGGCAATAAAACCACAGCCCTGCTCCACCATATTACCTTTTGGCTGGTCAAAGCCTCCTGTTGTGCGCTGGCGGAGTTTGAATTTGTGCACATTATAGCGGATTGGCTTGAAATCAGGACAGTTTAATAAGCCACAAAGTGCAGCCTATATGGCAAGGCAAACCTATGCGCTACTGGTTTAAAGTGAATCCACTATATATAATCGCCGCATGCGCACAACAATCCTCCTTTCCGCAGCCCTCCTACTCTTGGCCGGCTGCCCCTCCGAACCGCCTGCCACGCCTGAGGCGTCGGCATCTTCGGCTTCCGCCACCTCTGCCGTTACCAACCAATTTCACGGCACAGACATCAGCCAAGATCCTATCGGCGGCGATTTCACCCTCACCAGCCATAACGGCCGCCCCGTATCCTTAAGCGATTTTCGCGGCAAGGTTGTGGTGCTCGTGTTTGGCTACACCCACTGTCCAGACGTGTGCCCCACCCACCTGCTCACCTATGCCCAGGCCATTGCTCAGCTGCCGCCCGAGCAGGCCGAAGCGGTGCAGCTCCTGTTTGTTTCCATCGATCCCGCGCGCGACCGCCCCGAGCTCTTGGCGCGCTACGTGCCCGCCTTCAACCCCAGCTTTATCGGGCTTACCAGCGCCGATGGCGGCGAAGCCGAAACCCAAGCCGTGATGAAGCTCTACGGCGCCACCGCCGTAAAACAGCCGCCGCAGCCCAACGGCTTTTACAGCGTAGACCACAGCAGCGCCACCTTCCTCATCAACCGCCAAGGCCGCCCCGTGGTGATGGAGCCCTTCGGCCAAACCGCCACCCAGTTGGCAGAAGACCTTAAAACCCTGTTAAACCAATAGCCTTAACACCAAAGACTACCTGAAAACCATTTTTCAGGTAGCCCCAACCCAGAAACCAAACACCATGCAGAAAAACGACCAACAAGCCCGCCTCGCCGTCCTCATCGACGCCGACAACGCCCCCGCCGACATCATCGACCGCCTGCTCGAAGAAATCGCCAAATACGGCATCGCCAGCGTGAAACGCATTTATGGCGACTGGAGCCACGGCCTCTCCAAATGGAAAGCCGCCCTCCTTCCGCACGCCATCATCCCCGTGCAGCAATTTGCCTACACCAAAGGCAAAAACGCCACCGACATGGCCTTGGTGATTGACGCCATGGACTTGCTCTACAGCGGCAATTTCGACGGCTTCTGTATCGTATCCAGCGATTCCGACTTCACCCGCCTCGCCAGCCGCCTGCGCGAAAGCGGGCTCACCGTATACGGCTTCGGCGAAAAGAAAACCCCCACCGCCTTCCGCAAAGCCTGCGACAAATTCATCTACACCGAAATCTTCCTGCCAGAAAAACAGCGCGCTAACAAAGAACGCGGCAACGGCAAAACCCACTCCCCCGCCGCCGAAGAAAACAACAATACTCCCGACGCCCTGCCCCTGCTCAAACGCGCCGTGCGCGAAAACGCCGACGACCTAGGCTGGGCCAACCTCGGCCCCATCGGCAGCTACATCAACAACACCAACCCCGACTTCGACTCCCGCCTCTACGGCTACGGCAAACTCTCCGACCTCATCAAATCCTTCGACATCTTCGAACACCGCACCGACAACAACCAGCTCCAAGTACGCCGCAAAACCGAAGCCCGACCCGAAAGGCTACCTGAAAACCAAAACGAACAACGTGAAGCGCGGCAAAGCCAAAATGAACGGAGCGAAACCCGTACCAACCAAAATGAGCAACGCGCCCAAAACGACCAGCCTGCCGAAGGCAAACCCGGCAAACGCAAACCTCAGTCCGCCAAAGCCGAAGGCGGCCCGTCCAAAGCTGCCAAACCCTCCTTCACCAAGCTCATCCCCGCCGTGCAGCAGGCCATCCAAGCCACCGCCGACCCCGACGGCTGGGCACGGCTGGGCGACGTAGTCAAACAGCTTCCCGCCGCCATCGACCCCATCCAATACGGCTGCGCCAACGGCCGCGACCTCATCCACTCCATCTACAGCGACTGGGTGGAAATCAAAAAAGCCGGTCGCGGCGAACGCATCCGCATCAACAAAGCCTTCATCGTGAAAAACGAACAAGCCTAGCCAAACCAAAGGCTACCTGAAACAAACCAAACCGATTGTTGCCAAGCAATCTCCGTTTTCAGGTAGCACTATAAAGAAACTGTATCATGCTGTTATTTATCGACAACTACGACTCCTTCACCTACAACATCGTCCAATATTTCGCCGAGCTCGGCCAGGAAATTAGCGTGCGCCGCAACGACAACATCACCTTGGACGAAATTGCCGAACTCCAACCCCAATACCTCGTGATCGGCCCCGGCCCCTGCTCGCCCAAAGAAGCCGGCATTTCCGTGCCGGCCCTGCGCCGCTTTGCCGGGCAGATTCCCATTTTGGGCGTGTGCCTCGGCCACCAGGCCATCGGCGAAGCCTTCGGCGGCCGCATCGTGCGCGCGCAAGAGCTGATGCACGGCAAAGTATCGCCCGTGCACCACACCAACAACGGCGTATTCGCCGGCCTGCCCAACCCTGTAAACTGCACCCGCTACCACAGCCTCGCTATCGAACGCGCCAGCCTGCCCGAATGCCTCGACATTACTGCCTGGACGGCAGACGGCGAAATCATGGGCGTGCGCCATAAACAACACGCCGTGGAAGGCGTACAATTCCACCCCGAAGCCCTGCTTACCGAACACGGCCACGATATGCTGGCCAACTTCCTCAAAGAGCACGCTGCCCGTACGTAGCCAGTGAGCCGAACTCTCATTCCCGCGTCGGCTCGCCTCGTTGCAACAATAAAGGCTACCTGAAACCCAAAATTCAAACCTCAACTAAAATAAGGAGAACACCATGAGCCTGAAAGCCCACCTCACCGAAGACATGAAAACCGCCATGCGCGCCAAAGACACGCTCACCCTATCCACCATCCGCCTGGCCAATGCCGAAATCAAACGCTACGAAGTGGACGAGCGCACCGAAGCCGACGACGCCAAAATCACCGCCATGCTCAGCAAAATGATTAAGCAGCGCAAAGAAAGCGCCGCCATCTACCACGAAGCCGGCCGCCAAGACCTAGCCGACAAAGAGCTGGCCGAAGTATCCATCCTCCAGCGCTACCTGCCCGAAATGCTTTCCGAAGCCGAAATCCAAAGCGCTGTGGCCGAAGCCATTGCCCAAACCGGCGCATCCGGCATGGCCGATATGGGCAAAGCCATGGGCGTGCTAAAAAAACGCCTTGCCGGCCAGGCCGACATGAGCGACGTGAGCCGCCTACTCAAAGCTGCCCTGCAGAAATAAGACACAACAGGCTACCTGAACATGCCGACAGCTTTCAGGTAGCCTTTCTTTTCCCCGCAAAGGCTACCTGAAACGCAGTACTGCATATTCACCCCATCACGCCATGGCCAAGAAAAAGAAAACCCTGCCCAAAGATTTCACCGAACTGCTAGCCGCCAACGACTTAAACACCCTCAAAGCCGCGCTTAGCCAATGCGAGCCCAATGCCTACGATCGCTATGCATTTAACAAACCCGCCCTCTCCTTCTACGACATTCCCGTGGAGCTGATGGCCTGGTTGTTGGAACAAGGTGCCGACATCAATGTAAAAGACGAATACGGCCGCACCCCGCTCCACTATCACGCCCAAGTGAACAACACGGCGCAGCTCGCCTTCTTGTTGGCACAAGGTGCAGACATTCACGCCCAAGACACCTACGGCAACACCCCGCTGCATTTTGCCGAATATCATGCCGATGCCGCCCGCCTGTTAATCGAACACGGTGCCGACATCAAAGCCAAAGGCGACAGGAGGCACGACGTGGTGGAATGTATGCTCAGCCGACTGAGCAGCGGCGAAATCGCCCGTGCCGCCCAAGCCGCCGCAGTGTATTTGCAGGCGGGCTACCAGCCCACCAAGCTGGCTAAAGAGCAGGTTGTCCGTATCGGCGAAGATTTCGAATTCCACCGCGCCGGCTTCAACCCCGAATTCCTGGCCGAAACCGAAGCCGGCCTGCAACAGCTCTACCGCCTGTTTGCCGTGCCGCCCGTGCCCAAACGCATCCAACACGACGGCCAATCCCCCATCGTGCTCGCTGGCGATACCTGGGAACAACGCTACGAACAAGCTTGGGTGCTGCTCGTACCTGGCAGCGGCCAGGCCGGCACCATGCAGGGCGAAGCCGTACGCATCGCGGGCAAGATCAACGACGAACTCCTGCGCAACGCCATGGGCAACTGGGATAAGGAATACCGCAAAATGCTCACCGCCCTCGGCGGCTATTTACAACAAGGCAACGCCCTGTCGGCAAGCCAACTGGCCGAAGTAGCCCACATCTCCAAACACATGTTGGAAGACGACGGCACCGGCAGCAGCCGTCTGTGCGAGCTGGCCACCCTTTGGGTGTGCCGCAACCCCGAGCCGATTGCCTTGGAAAAACCCACATACCGATATTAACCACCCCCCTTTTTCAGGTAGCCTTTCTTTCCCCCGCAAAGGCTACCTGAAATCACCCGAACCATCACACAAGGAAACCCGATGTTTACTCCCCAACAAGCCCTGCAGCGCCTGCTCAGCAACAACGAACTCTTCCACGATGAAATGACCGACCTCATGCGCCAAATCATGCGCGGCGAAGTAGCCCCCGAGCTGATTGCCGCCATCCTCATCGGCCTGCGCATCAAAGTGGAAACCGTGTCTGAAATCAGCGCCGCCGCCCAAGTGATGCGCGAATTTGCCGCCCAAGTGCCCGTGTCCGAGCCAAACAAACTCGTCGACGTGGTCGGCACCGGCGGCGACGGCGCGCACACCTTCAATATTTCCAGCACCGCCATGTTCGTGGCCGCCGCTGCCGGCGCCAAAGTGGCCAAACACGGCAACCGCAGCGTGTCCTCCTCCAGCGGCTCGGCCGACATAATGGAGCTGGCCGGCATCTCCCTCACCCTCTCGCCTAAACAAGTGGGGCAATGCATCGACCAATGCGGCGCCGGCTTTATGTTTGCTCCCAACCACCACAGCAGCATGAAATACGTCGCCCCCGTGCGCCGCGCGCTGGGCGTGCGCACCGTGTTTAACATCTTGGGCCCGCTCACCAACCCCGCCGGCGCCGCCAACCAGCTCATCGGCGTATTCCACATTGATTTGGTGGGCATCCTCTCCCGCGTGTTCCAGCAGCTGGGCAGCAAACACGCCCTCGTGGTGCACGGCAGCGACGGGCTCGACGAAATCACCCTCACCGGCCCCACCCGCGTGGCCGAGCTCAAAGACGGCCTGATTGCCGAATACGACATCCACCCCGAACAATTCGGCCTGCCCGTGCGCGCCAATCTCGACGACATCAAGGTAGCCTCCGCCGCCGAATCGCTCGCCATGATGAACCGCGTGCTCTCAGGCGAAGCCGGCGCCCACCGCGACATCGTGCTGCTCAACGCCGGTGCCACGCTTTACGCCGGCAACGTAGCCAATACGCTCGACGAAGGCGTGGACATGGCGCGCGAAGCCATCGACTGCGGCAAAGCCCGTGCCAAACGCGAAGAAGTGGCCGCTTTCTCGCAAAAACTGGCCGCACAACAGGCGAAATAATGCAGAATAAGTTTCAGGTAGCCTTTAACAGGTTGCTTGAAATGCCACAGCAAGGCTACCTGAAAAGAAAAGGCTACCTGAAGTTTCAGGTAGCCTTTCATCTTGCCATCTAGCTTATTTCGCAATATGCAGCAAGCCGCGCCACAGTTTTTCTTCCCTATCCGCAATTTCGCGCAGGAAAGCAGCGATTTGGGCGCAGCCTTGTTCGCTCGGGCGGCGGCATTGTTTCACGCACTGGCTGGCCAGCTGCCGCCATTGGTCGCCGATGGCGGTCATTTCCTGCGAGGCGGTTTGCAGGGCGGGGTTGGCGCAAATATCGGCGGCCTGTTCCAAAAAATAGGCGTAAAGATAGCGGAAGCCGGCGCCGCCGGTGCCGATTTCTTCCTGCATACGCACCAAGTGACCGAGCCACAGCTTTTGGTATTTTTCCGGCTCTTGCGGCAGGCGTTCGATTTTCTTGGCCACGGTGCGGATGCCGCGCACGCCCACGAAAAACACGGGGGCGAGCATTTGTTTGGCGTTTTTGCGGATGGCGGCATACAGCAGGGCTGGCAGGCGTTCGGCCAGCTGCTGCTTTTGCGGCAGGCTGGTGGTGTCGAGCGTGTACATCAGGCCTTTGCCGGCCAGGGCGCCTTTGGCAAAGCGGGCGCGCTGCAAATCGGTGGCGGCACAGCGCTGGGGCGTTTCAAACACAGGGTCGCTGATTAAATAATCCTCACCTTCGCGGCCATACACCAAAAGGTTGTGGGCATTGAAATGAAAACGCATTTCGGGCGGGAAATAAGGTAGCCAATACACGGAGGTTTGCAAACCGGCAATCTGCCCGCGCAACAGCGCCTCATCCAGCGCGGCCGCACCACGCTCGGCTTGGGCGAATTTGCGCATATTGAGCTTCACACCAAGGGCGCGGCAAACGTTTTTGATGATGCCGCGCGGGGCAATGCGGTAGGAAATCAGGGGCATGCCGTTGAGTTTTACCACGGGCAGATACACAAAGGTGAGCGCGTGGGCAAGCCCGAACACCATGGCTTCATTCATGGCACAGCCGTGGTGGGTAAGGAGGGTGGACATCACGCCGCTTTCGCAATGGGCGGTGTGTTGGTGGGTGAAGGTGGTCATGTTGGTGGCGGTGTTTGCGGGGAGGCAAATGATACGTGAAAAATGAAGTAGATGGAATTTCAGGTAGCCTTTAGCGCACGGGCAGGCTAGCTGAAACGCCTCTGCTTAGCCCAGCAAATCGGGCTGAACCTGATGCCTGCCCTGTTCGTGGTCGAGCAGCCATTGTTTGCGCTGCAGGCCGCCGCCGTAGCCGGTGAGGCTGCCGTCTTTGCCGATGACGCGATGGCAGGGGATGAGGATGGAGAGGCGGTTGGCACCGTTGGCAGCGGCCACGGCGCGCACGGCGGCAGGGTTGCCGAGCTGTTCGGCCAGCGCCTGATAATGGGTGGTTTCGCCGTAGGGGATGGTTTGCAGCGCGTTCCACACCCGCCGCTGAAACGGGCTGCCGGGGGCGTGCAGAGGCACGCTAAACTCGCGGCGCGTACCTTGGAAATATTCGCCCAGCTGGGTTTGCACCAGTCGGGTGTGTTCGTTTTCGCCCTGCTTGGTTTGGCAGCCGAGCAGGCGCTGCAGATCGCGCAATTCATCGTCGATGCGCCGGCTGCCGGCAAATTCGAGCAGGCACAGGCCGCGCTCGCTGGCGGCGGCAAGGATATTGCCCAAGGGCGAGGGGAAGGAGTGCAGATAGAGCATGGGCTTGTGGTTGGGTTTAGATAAGTGTTTGCTGGGCAGAAACCCTGCAATGTTTTCAGGTAGCCTGCCGTGTTGGCAAAAGGCTACCTGAAAACGTGGCTACTGCGAAGTTAAAAGGTTTACAGCGCGGTAAAACAGGCTGCCAAACCCAAAAAGATGCCCGGTACGTTGGCCACCACAATCGGCCAGTCGCGCGGTTTTTTAAACAGGCCGTAGCCAGTCCACAACGTGCAGTTTACAAAAGCCACAAAGGGCTGCACCGGATTGCCTTTATGCCCGGCCAGGTTGTCGGCAATCTGCGGAATGTAGGCCACATACATGCCCACAGCCATGATGCTGGCCACGATGCCTAAAATCTTGATTTGTTTTTCAGTCATTATTTTTACCTCTTAAAAGTGAGTCAGACGTTTCATGCCGGTATGCGTCGGCTTCCCGGTTTCAGGTAGCCTGTATCCATACGGGCCAGCTGAAAGCGTGCAATTATAAGACCCACTCCCCCGCCGTCCGCAAGGCACACTACAAAACTTAACCTGTTCTCCCGCGATGGTTTCAGCCAGCCTCACCGCCCCGCAGGCTACCTGAAAACCCTTGCTTGCTTTACAATTACGGCGTTTAGCAACCGAAACACCAGCCACACCATGCCAGAAAACACCGCATCCGCCGAACACAGCGACATCCTGCTGCTCGCCCCCTACGCCGAACGCGCCTACCTCGAATACGCCATGAGCGTGGTAAAAGGCCGCGCCCTGCCCGACGTGGGCGACGGCCAAAAGCCCGTGCAGCGGCGCATCCTGTTTGCCATGAAGGAAATGGGGCTGGCCGCCAATTCCAAGCCGGTGAAATCTGCGCGCGTGGTAGGCGAAATTCTGGGCAAATACCACCCGCACGGCGACGCTTCCGCCTACGACGCCATGGTACGCATGGCGCAAGACTTCACCCTGCGCTATCCCTTAATCGACGGCATCGGCAACTTCGGCTCGCGCGACGGCGACGGCGCGGCCGCCATGCGCTACACCGAAGCCCGCCTCACCCCGATTGCCGAACTGCTGCTTTCCGAGCTGCATCAAGGCACGGTGGATTTTGTGCCGAATTACGACGGCGCGTTTGAAGAGCCCGTTGCCCTGCCCGCCCGCCTGCCCATGGTGCTGCTCAACGGCGCCTCCGGCATTGCCGTGGGCATGGCCACCGAAATCCCGCCGCACAACCTGGGCGAAGTTACCGCCGCCGCTGTGGCCCTGCTCAAAAAGCCCACGCTCACCACCGCCGAGCTGATGGAGCACATTCCCGCCCCCGATTTCGCCGGCGGCGGCCACATCATCACCCCGGCCAAAGACCTGCTCCAGCTCTACGAAACCGGCAAAGGCAGCATCCGCGTGCGCGCCCGCTACGAAATCGAAAAACTGGCACGCGGCCAATGGCGCCTCGTCATCACCGAGCTGCCGCCCAACACCAGCGCGCAGAAAATCCTGGCCGAAATCGAAGAGCAAACCAACCCCAAGCCCAAATCCGGCAAAAAACAGCTCAACCAAGACCAGCTCAACACCAAAAAGCTGATGCTCGAGCTCATCGACAAAGTGCGCGACGAGAGCGACGGCGAACACCCCGTGCGCCTCGTGTTCGAACCCAAATCCAGCCGCATCGAGCCGGATAACTTCATCAACACCCTAATGGCGCAAACCGGGCTGGAAGGCAATGTGCCGGCCAATCTGGTGATGATCGGGCTCGACAACCGCCCCGCGCAGAAAAACCTGAAAAACATCCTGCAGGAATGGCTCGATTTCCGCGTATCCACCGTAACCCGCCGCCTGCAACACCGCTTGGAACAGGTGCTCAAACGCATCCATATCCTCGACGGGCGCATGACCGCCTTTTTGCACATCGACGAGGTTATCCGCGTTATCCGCGAAGCCGACGAGCCCAAGCCCGAACTGATGGCCGCCTTCGGCCTCTCCGAAATCCAAGCCGAAGATATTTTGGAAATCCGCCTGCGCCAGCTCGCCCGTTTGGAAGGTTTCAAACTGGAGCAGGAATTGGCCGATTTGCGCGAGGAAGAAGGCTACCTGAAAAACTTATTGGCCGACGAAGGCGCGAAGAAAAAACTCATCATCAAAGAGATGCAGGCCGATGCCAAGCAATTTGGCGACCCGCGCCGCACACTGGTGGCCGAAGCCGAACGCGCCGCGCTCACCCACACCACGGCCGACGAGCCGGTAACACTCATCCTGTCGCGCCAGGGCTGGATTCGCAGCCGGGCCGGGCACGGGCTGGATTTGTCGGCCACCGCGTTTAAAGAAGGCGACGAATTGCAGCAAACGCTGGAAACGCGCACCGTCGATCCGGTGGTGGTGCTCGACACGCTCGGCCGCAGCTACACCATCGATCCGGCCGAAATCCCCGGCGGGCGCGGCGACGGCGTGCCGCTGGCCTCGCTCTTGGAATTGCAGCCGGGCGCGTCGGTGCTCGCCATGCTGGCCGGGCAGCCGCAAGAGCACTACCTGCTCGCCGGCAGCGGCGGCTATGGCTTCATCGTCAAACTGGGCGATTTGGTCGGCCGCGTGAAGGCGGGCAAGGAAGTGGTGAAACTGGAGGCAGGGGAAACCCTGCTGCTGCCGCAGCCGGTACGCCAGTCTGCACTGATCAACCCTGATTGCCGCTTGGTGCTGGCCAGCGCGGAAAAACACCTGCTCGCCTTCCCGATTGGCGAATTGAAAGTGATGGCCAAAGGGCGCGGCCTGCAACTGATGTCTTTACGTGGCAACGACACGCTGCAACTGACCGCCTTGGTATCCACCCCCGATTTCTGGGTGTGCAGCCGCGGCAAACGCGGCGCGGCACACCGCGAACGCTTACGCGTGCAGGATATTGAAGGTAAACGCGGCCGCAAAGGCCGGGTGTTGGATGTTTCAGGTAGCCTCATCAGCCTGAGCAGCACGCAGGAGGGCGAAGCATGATCCAGCTGCCGAAATCGTATACCCCCAACGAATGGGATAGCCAACTCGACCGCTTGCCTTCGCTGATGAACATCGCCCGCGTGAGCCTCTTGCTCTCGCTGCTCACCTTCCACGTGTTGGTAAACGCCTATGGCTCGAATGTGGGCATGGCCAAGTTGGCTTCGATGCCAATTTTCGGTAGTCGCTTCTATATCTGGGCGGCGGTGTATGGCGGGTTGATTGTGTTCAGTATGGTATTTCCCAACTGGCAGCAACAGAAAAACAACCTGCCCAACATCAGCGCGGTGGTCGATATCACCATGATGGTGATACTGATGCACCTGGCCGGCGGCATTTCCTCCGGCTTCGGCATTCTGATCTTGCCTTTTATCGGCGTGTCCTGCCTGCTCAGCCACGGCCGTTATCCGCTCTTGTATGCCTCCTATGTTGCCCTCTTGCTATTGATCGGTACTTGGCTAAACTATTGGCCGTTTGAAGCCAACAGCCAGGCCGGCAGCAATGCGATTATCCACACTATCGTGCTCTCGGCAGTGGGCTATCTGGTTGCACTGCTCACCTCGTTTTATGCCTCCTTCCTCAACCGCGCCGCCAACACCCTGAGCAAACACCGCCGCGCTTTCGACCGCCTCAAAGGTCTAAACGAACTGGTGCTCAACCATGTGGCCGAGGCCGTGGTGGTGGTGGACACCGGCTGCCGTATCTGGCTGATGAACCGCCAAGCCGGCCTCTATTTTCCTTATGTAAAGCTCGACCGACATGAAGAAATGTTCACCCTTTTGGTGAAGCGCTGGCAGCGCGCGCCTACACGCAACTTCATCACCCATGCCGAGCTGGGCGGGCAAGGCGTGCAGGTGCGCGCCCGCCCGCTGGTGCGCGAAGACGAATCGCTGCTGATGCTGTTTATCCGCTCCGACCAGGAAGTGGCCATGGAAGCCATGGCCACCAAACTGGCCGCGCTCGGCCAGCTCACTGCCAATCTGGCGCACGAAATCCGAAACCCGCTCTCCGCCATCCGCCAATCCAACGGCCTGTTGGCTGAGGAAGACGAAGATCCGATGACCACCAAGCTGCGCGGCATCATCGACAACAACATCCAGCGCATCGATAAAATGCTGGAAGAAGTGAGCAGCCTGAACAAGAGCGACCGGCTCGATGCCCAATCCATCAACCTGATGAAATTCTGGCTCGATTTCAAGCAGGAATTCCTGCTCACCCGACCCGAAGCCAAAAACGCCGTGCACCTTTATATGCAGGGCGGTGCGCTGAAAGTGTATTTCGACAAAATGCACCTGCAGCAGATTATATGGAACCTCATCAACAACGCCTGGCAGCATGGCAGTAAGCAGGCCGATTCCATCACCGTTTTGGTGAAGCCCACCGACGACAACGTATCCGTATCGCTTACCGTGATGGACGACGGCCCCGGGGTTTCGCCAGAAAACCAGCCACGCCTGTTCGAGCCGTTTTTCACCACCCGCTCCGAAGGCACCGGACTGGGGCTGTATGTGGCACGCGAATTGGCTCACGCCAACTCCGGCCAGCTTCACTATCATCCCGAAGTCAAGGGATTCGAACTAATCATGCCGAAAGATATCAATGAGTAAACAAAGCCTACAAAAACCAGTGTTGGTTGTGGACGACGAACAAGACATCCGCGACCTGATGGAAATGACCCTGATGAAAATGGGCTTGTCGGTGGAAACCGCCGAGGGCGTCAATGCCGCCAAAAAGTGGCTCGACAGCAAAAAATTCTCCCTCGTGCTTACCGATATGCGCATGCCCGACGGTTCGGGGCTCGAAGTGGTGGAATACATCAACGAAAAAGAGCTCGACGTGCCCGTGGCCGTGATCACCGCCTTCGGCAATGCCGACCAAGCCGTACAAGCCATCAAAACCGGCGCCTTCGACTACCTGCAAAAGCCCATCACCCTGGCGCAACTGCGCACCTTGGTGAAATCCGCCATCAAAATCCACGAAGAAGACAGCCTCCCCGCCCCCGCACCGGCCAAAGAAGAACCTCCGCCCCAAGTAGACGGCGCAGACGAAGGGCTACCTGAAAACGAAGAGCCGCAGGAAGAGAGCAAAGCCGCCGGCCGCAAGCTCCAGCCTACAGCCGACAAACAGCCTGCCGCCAATCCCGAAGACATCCCCCGCCTCATCGGCCGCTCCCCGCAAATCGAAGAAGCCCGGCAGATGATCCGCAAACTCGCCCGCACCACCGTGCCCGTGTATATCGCCGGCGAATCCGGTTCCGGTAAGGAACAGGCCGCGCGCAGTATCCACGAGCTCTCCGAGCGGCGCGACCGCCCCTTTGTGGCTGTAAACTGCGGTGCTATCCCCGAAAACCTGATGGAAAGCGAATTCTTCGGCTACAAAAAAGGCAGCTTCACCGGCGCCGACCAAGACCGCCTCGGCTTCTTCCAACATGCCCACGGCGGTACCCTCTTCCTCGACGAAGTGGCCGACCTGCCCCTGCATATGCAGGTGAAGCTCCTGCGCGCCATTCAGGAAAAAGCCGTGCGCCGCATCGGCGACGCGCAAGAAGTGAAAGTAGACGTGCGCATCATCTCCGCCACGCATAAAGACCTCGCCGGCCTCGTGGCCAAGGGCGCATTCCGGCAAGACTTGTTCTACCGCCTAAACGTTGTCTCCCTCACTATGCCGCCCCTGCGCGAAATGCGCGAAGACCTGCCCCAGCTCATCACCCAGCTCTTGCGCAAACACCGCCAAGGCGGCGACTACACCCTCACCCAGCCCGCCAAACAAGCCCTCTTGCAATACAGCTATCCCGGCAATTTCCGCGAGCTGGAAAACATCCTCGAACGCGCCGTCGCCCTAGCCGCCAACAACACCATCGATGCCGCCGACCTCCAGCTCTCCAGCTCCCCGCTATTGGATGAAGACGATGACTGGGGCAGCGCCATCGCCGCCGTCAGCCAAAACAGCAGCAGCGCCGACACCGCCGAAACAACCGCTCCAGAAAACAGCGGCCAGCTCGACAACCTGCCCGGTTTCGTCCTCGGCCGCACCCAAGTGCAGGACTATCTAGACGACGTAGAGCGGCTGATTATCGAGCAAGCCCTGCAAAAAACCCGCTACAACCGCACCCAGGCCGCCAAACTGCTCGGCATCAGCTTCCGATCCATGCGCTACCGGATGGAACGCTTGGAAATCGAGTAGCCGCATAACTTGACTGAAATGAAGCAATAAACTTTCAGGTAGCCTTTGAGGCTACCTGAAAGTTTATCCACATAAATATAAAAACATATTTATAACCGAACCTTCGAAGCTCCCAGTACTCGTTCCCATTCAGGCTCCAATCCAAAGGAGTAAAATAACCGCTATCTTTTTAGGCAATCACCAGCCTGCAGATAAGGCTACCTGAAAGTCAAAATCCAGACACAAGGAGAAGCCAATGTGGAAAAAACCGAATCCTCGCACCCTGGACGGCTTGTTCGCCGCGCTGTTCTATGTGCCGATGCTGGTACTGTTTATGGCTTATGCCGATTGGTATGGTTTGAGCCTGTTTCTCTTATTGATGCTGCCCACGCTAGTTGTGTACGTGTTCGGCCTCAAATGGAAAGAATTTAAACCCTATCTGGCCTCAGGCATTTCACTCAGTGCCAATATGGCGCTATGGTGGGTATTCCTGCAATCCAACACAGACGCGCTGTTTATTTATCTTATCGGGATGTGTGCCTGGTCTCTCGGCTTTTTCTGGCTGTTGATCACCCAGCATGATTGGGAAGGCAGCAATAAAGGCGCATTTTGGCGAGGGTTTCTGATGACAGGAGTAGGTTTTGCGCTTGCCTGTTTTGCCTCATTGTTCTAACAAACACACTCACCGCTACAACTGAAACTCTTACCTCCTCACACAAGACAATAAGCCACCATGCACCCCATCCCACTCATCACCCTCACCCCACACACCCTGCCCGACTACGCCCGCCATCCCGCATTGACTGTCTCCAATACCCCACCTGCTTCCGGCCTCTACCTGGCCGCTGAAGAACACGGCATCGTATTGCACCGCGCGGGCGACAAAGGCAGCGTTTGGGTAGATTTCACTGCCGGCGCGGCGCAGCACAGGCGGCTGCACGGCGGCGGCGAATTGCTGGCCAAAGCCGTCGGCCGCAGCAAACAGCCCACTGTATGGGATGCCACCGGCGGGCTCGGCCGCGATAGTTTTGTTTTGGCCGGTTTGGGGCTGAACGTGCATATTTTCGAGCGGCATCCCGCTGTATACTGCCTCTTGGCCGACGGCCTCGCACGCGCCCTGCTCCACTCCGATACTGCCGAAACCGCTTCCCGCCTCACCCTGCACCACGCCGATGCTGCCGAATATATGCCGCGCCTGGCAGCCGAAATCGGCCGTCCGCAAGTGGTGTATCTCGACCCAATGTACCCCGAACGGCGCAAATCGGCAGCGGTAAAAAAAGAAATGGCGTTTTTTCACGAGCTGGTCGGCACCGCGCAAAACGATGCTGCCCTACTCGATACCGCCCTCGCCACAGCCACCGCCCGCGTGGTGGTCAAACGACCACGCCTGGGCGATTTTCTGTGCGACCGCAAGCCAGATTACCAATACACGGGCAAATCAACCCGGTTTGATATGTATAACGGCCATGCTGATTAAACCAACCTAATAAAAAGGCTACCTGAAAACTAAACACTGCGTTTTCAGGTAGCCTCACAGCATAGCTGGCAATCTTTCAGCTAACCT
This sequence comes from Eikenella sp. HMSC061C02, assembly GCF_001809035.1. NCBI lineage: Bacteria > Pseudomonadati > Pseudomonadota > Betaproteobacteria > Neisseriales > Neisseriaceae > Eikenella > Eikenella sp. HMSC061C02. Next base: position 4,382 of record NZ_KV795521.1, on the reverse strand, counting down.
TCCACAAAGGCTAGCTGAAAACAAAACCCCCAACAAAACAAAACCTCCTGCCGCCCCATTCGGGCAGCAAGAGGTTTCGTTTTTCATCCAGCCTTAACGCTGCTGGTTTTGCAGCAAGGCAGCACGTTCTTTGAATGCTTCGTTTTCCTGCGGGGTCAAGATCCACATTTCCACGATATTGCCCGCCCCGTTGCGGCGCAGAGCCACGATACGGCCGGTGTAGTTTTGCAGCTGGCCGTGGGTAATGAAGCGGTTGTTCTCGTCTTTAATACGCACGCCCTGCACCATATCCACGGTCTTCGCGCCATCATCCAGCCAGCCCAAAGTCAGGGTGCGCAGCCAGGAAAAGCCATCGGTAGTGAGCGTAACCTGCGGGAAAGAAGCAGATTTCAGCACAGCCACTTCCATGCTGTCGATGGGGAAGCGGTGCGCCCAAGCGGTGCTGCTCAAGGCCAGCAGCAAAGCCAGTAAATATTTTTTCATGTTTCGTCTGCCTGTGTGATTAATCGGATTAAAACGTTGCCATTATAATGTCTTGGCAAACGCTCGGCTACTTGCACGCCGTCGGTATGCTGCGCCAAACGCGCGAAAGCGTGGTGCCGTTGGCATACAGTTTAATCTCCGAGCTTCTCACGCCGCGTTGGCGCACATCCATCACCACGCCATCTTTATTCGTGAAAGGGTTGTGCAGCGCCACAGTGTAGGCCGAATTGGTGTAGCTGCGGATTTGGATAAAGTTTTCCGGCAAACGCAAACGGGTTTGCAGCTGTTGTTGCAGGCATTGCGCTGCCTCGCCCGGCGCTTTGTTGCTCTGCACTTCCACCTCCGGCCTGCCGCGTGTAGGCTGGCTACGGAAGCCGTAAGCCATGCGCGAACTGCCGATTTTCACATCGTCATCATAATTGATATTCGACTGTTGCCGGCGGATACCCGCCGCTTCCGGCGAAACGCAACCGGCCAGCGCCCAAAGCGGCAGCAGCCACAATAAATTTGAATATTTCAACTTTTTTCTCCTACAGCCAGCCAAACCTGATCAAGCCCGGCTGATTTGGAACAGAATTCGGAATGCCCGTGCGGTATCCACAAAGCTGGGCATGATAGCAGCGGAACAAGCAATTTCGAAACCGTTTAACCCGGCTTTACTCCAACATACTGTCTGTAATATTATTTTTACAGTTTTCAAACTAGCTATTCCTGTTTATCCAGGCTACCTGAAAACGCCAATCCCGCCACCATCCGGCACTTGACAGCCTACTCTACTCCATTTACACTCCCTCTCCATGAATACGCAAAACTTCTCTTTCGCCCCGTTTTATTGGTACCGCCCAGCCGAGCGGTATCTTTTGCTGTGCGCCTGATTTGCGCTACTCCAGCCGAAAGAAAAGCTACCGCCCGGAAACCCCGAGCGGTTTTTTATTTGCTCCGGCAAGGCCGCTCACCCACGGAATCCCTCCCATGAACCGCCAAGCCGAACAGGAACATAAAATGTCTGCCCTAGCCCACCAACTCCGCCAGCTTCCCCCCGCCCAGCCCCGCACCGAACTGCAACGCTGGTATTTGGCCGTGGACGGCAACCAGCACCGTGCCGATTTGCAGGCCGATACGCCGCAGCAGCAAGATTTCATGCTGTGCGAAGCCCTGCTGCCGCAAATCCGCTCCCTGGCCTGCCTGATTGCTGCCGAGCGGCACAATTTTGAGCAACACAGCCCAGAAGTGTTCACCGAAGAAGCCGATTGGTTTGCCGCCCGTATTTTGGTGTTGGGCGTGCGCGTGTTTCATTTAGACATCACGCTGATTCCGATGCTGCAAACCGCCAACCGCCGCGCCGCCGAATACGCCCGCAAACACGGATTACCCTTCACCCCCGCGCAAATGCGCATGAGCCTGCACGCCTCGCGCCCTGAGGGCGGGCTGATTTTGGAAAACGCCTGCTTTGCCGATGCGGATTTGGGTATAATCGGCAATTCGCTGCAACTGAGCCACAGCCTGCCCAATCTGATTACCGGTTGAACACAGGCTGGCGGCTACAGGCGCACAAAACACACCGTCTGATAAAAAGGCTACCTGAAACGAAGTTTGCCCAAGCAAACCAAGTTTCTGCAAATCAAACAACCAAGCCGCCATCCAACCCCAACCACCATGCTCGTTTTCAACCCTGAATACATCGACCGACCGCCCGAACGCCTGCCGCGTTTGGGCGTTCTATTGCTGCTGCTATGGATCACCCTGCCGCTGGCTTTTGCCCTGCCTACGGGTGTCATTATCGTATTCGGCGTGCTGTGGCTGATCCAACTCGGGCTCACGCTGATCGGCAGCCGCGGCCTGCCTGCTTGGGCCACCGCCGTCGGCGGCCTGGCCGTGTTTGGTTTCGTGTTTTCGCAGTTGGGCACATTTCTCGGCAGCGAAGGCGGCAGCGCGCTGCTTCTGCTGCTGGTACTGCTGAAAACCTATGAAAGCCGCGTGTTGCGCGATTGGCATATGCTGCTCACCGCCATGGTGTTCCTGATGGGTACCACCGTACTGCTCAACCAAGGCATGTTCATCGGCCTGTGGCTATTGGCCAGCCTGTTCGGCACCGCCACCTGCATTGCCCTCTTGAATATGCCGCTGCGTCTGGCCGCCCGCCACGCCGCTACCGCCCTGCTGCTCACCCTGCCGCTGGCCGCCGTATTATTTATCGCCGTGCCGCGCATGAGCGAGCCTTTATGGCGTATCCCGCAGCCGCCAAAGCCGGGCCAAGCCCAAACCGGTCTGTCTGACACCATGCAGCCGGGCAGCATCAGCAATTTGGTGCAAAGCAACGAGCTGGCTTTCAATGCTACTTTCGACGGGGACTACACCCCCAACCAATCTGACCTTTATTGGCGCGCCATCACCATGAGCCAGTTTGATGGCGAGCAATGGCTTGCTGACGACGATTTTATTGAAAGCAACGCCACCACAGAGCTTACCCAATCCATCGTGTCCTACAGCATCATTATGCGCGACGAACGGGGCCGCATTCCCGCGTTGGATTATCCATTCATCAATTCCAGTGCTGCCAATTCGCGCAGCAAAATGCATTTTGCTCAAGGCCACACCGTGCGCGTACGCAGCCATGATGGTTTACGCCGATTTTCCTTGCAGGCTGCCATCGGCAACAGGCTACCTGAAAAACTTTCCCCCTCCCGCCAGCGCCAGCTGAGCCGCCTGCCCGGCTACAGCAACCAGCGCATCCGCTCGCTCGCCCGCCAACTGCGCGGCCAATCTGCCAACACCGTCGATTTCGTCAACCGCACCCTGGCCTACTACCGCAACCAATCCTTCGCCTACACCCTCAATCCCCCGCTCGACCGCAGCCCCGACCGCATCGACAACTTCGTGTTCGACAGCCGCCGCGGCTTCTGCGAACACTACGCCGAAAGCTTTGTGGTCATCATGCGCGCCGCCGGCGTGCCCGCCCGCGTGGTTACCGGCTATCAGGGCGGCGAATACAATCCTGATGGCGGCTTCTGGCAGGTGCGCGGCAAAGATGCCCACGCCTGGGCCGAAGTGTGGCTGCCCGAAGAAGAAGCCTGGCTGCGCGTCGATCCCACCGCCGCCGTGAGCAGTAACCGCATCGAACAAGGCCTCTCCTCCGCGCTGGAGGGCGGCGAGCAAGAGCTGGTGGCCGGCAGCGGCAATTGGCAGTGGTGGAGCAAACTCAGCGCCGAAGGCCAGTTTTACTGGCAGCAATGGGTGGTGAACTACGACAGCAGCTCGCAGCAAAGCCTGTTCCGCAGCTTAGGCCTGGGCGGCTTCAACCTATTGAGCCTGCTCGTGTTCCTGCTGATTGGCGGCACTTTGGCCGTGATTCCGCTGTGGTTGTGGTGGCGGCGCAGCAGCCGGCGTTATGCCAACCTCCTGGAAGAAGGCTTCGCCCGCATCAAAGAGCGCCTGCTCGACGTGGAAGGCATCGCCCCTGCCGCCCTCGGCCCCGCCGAAACCGCCAACATCCTGCGTGAGCAGGAATGCCTCAGCCCCGAGCTGGAAAGGCTGTTGGCGCAATACGAACGCTGGAACTACGCCGATGACGGCCTGCCCCCGCAAGCCGCGCAAAAACGCTGGTATCGCCAGTGCTGCCGCGCCGTGCGCAAGGTTAAGCTGTAACACACCGCGCTTTTATAGTGAATTTAACTTAAACCAGTACAGCGTTGCCTCGCCTTGCCGTACTGTGTGTACTGTCTGCGGCTCGCCGCCTTGTCCTGATTTAAATTTAATCCACTATACCTAGCCGAACTCGGATTAACGTCCCACTTTCCGTTTTTCTGTTATCTTTCAGGTAGCCTTTATCAGAGCAAGCTAAATCCGGATAAAGGCTACCTGAAAATTTATGGGGCTGTCCTAGATAACTAGGTTAGACT
>NZ_KV795520.1:0-1938 GCF_001809035.1 Eikenella sp. HMSC061C02 | reverse complement strand
CGGTTTGCTACGTTCAAATTTTTCCTTAGCCATGGCAATTTCCTATTAGCTTGAAGTAAACAAAGGGATAGAAATAGATGGTGCCCATGGGCAGATTTGAACTGCCGACCTCTCCCTTACCAAGGGAGTGCTCTACCCCTGAGCTACATGGGCCTTAAAAATTTATTGGAGCGGGTGAAGGGAATCGAACCCTCACCGTAAGCTTGGAAGGCTTCTGCTCTACCATTGAGCTACACCCGCCCTTGATGCCCCAACATAGTAATTGGTGGTGGGAGAAGGATTCGAACCTTCGAAGCTCTCGCAACAGATTTACAGTCTGCCCCCTTTGACCGCTCGGGAATCCCACCAAAAGAGAAAAGAAATATAGCGGCTTTCCTGACCAATCGTCAAGCAAAATTTATTCTTTTTTTTTAGAACTAGCCGCAAGTCAATATTTTTAATTGAAATTAAATCCTACCCATTTTTCAACAAAATAATCTTTTCATACTTCTCTCGCAACTGCTCCTCAGTTTCTGGGTGTTCCTCATCAATCAAAATACAGTCTACTGGGCACACTTGCTGGCATTGCGGTTCATCGTAATGCCCAACACACTGCGTACACAGATCAGGATCGATCTCATAGATCTCCTCACCCTGCGAAATGGCATCATTTGGGCACTCTGGCTCACATACATCACAATTGATGCACTCATCTGTAATAAAAAGAGACATGTTTTCCTCTTAATATCTTCTAAGTTATCCAAAATTAAGGGGCGGGATTATAGCACAGACCAGCTTTCAGGTAGCCTCTCCCTTGGCAAAATATAAAATTTTCTTCTTTGATAACAATTATTAAAACAATCCAGCTTCATTTCTTCTTGAGCAGTGCATATTTACTTAATCCTGATTGCCCGGCATTCAACTCCAACAGATAATCAGGCCAAACAGGCAAGTCTCCTGCTTCAGCATATATATATGCACCACTATGCAAACGCTGCTCCAAGCACATAAAAAGCTCAACCCATCTCTGCCAAGCAAATGGTGGATCCAAAAACACCACATCAAACTGCTCTTGTGTTTTTTCTAAAAACACAAAAGAATCCATAGATTCAACCTTCATTCTTTCAGGTAGCCTCAATTCTTGTATTTGCTGTTGTAAACTTGCAGCAGTCCGCCGATTATTTTCTACCAACACAACCCGTTTCGCCCCTCGCGAGGCAGCCTCAAAACCCAAGGCTCCGCTACCAGCAAACAAATCCAACACCACTTGACCGGTTAAATCCTGTCCCAACCAGTTAAATAAACGCTCCCGCACACTATCTGCGGTTGGGCGCAAGCCTTCTGCATCAGCAAACCGAACTTTCCGCCCGCGCAGCTCCCCACCAATAATACGGATTTGATTTTTGTGTTTATTGTGCTTATTTTGTTTTTGCATACCTGCTCCACAAAAATGAGGAAAACTCATAGCTGCCTATTTCCATAGAATAGTTAAATGCCGCCCTTCCATATAGTATCAATTTACCCTACTAGGTAAGGCTCTTGGTCACAAAAAGCCGAACGGAGATTCCGTTCGGCTTTGATATTATCTGCAAGCAGATTACTGAACTTTGATTTCCACGTCCACACCGGCCGGCAAATCCAGCTTCATCAGTGCATCAGTGGTCTTGTCAGTCCAATCCACAATATCCATCAAGCGCAGATGAGTGCGGATTTCCAATTGTTCACGTGAAGTTTTATTCACGTGCGGAGAACGCAGGATATTGAAACGCTCGATTTTGGTCGGCAACGGAATCGGACCTTTTACCACAGCACCAGTGCGCTTGGCAGTTTCAACGATTTCCTGAGCAGAACGGTCAATCAGGCTGTAATCATAAGCTTTCAGACGGATACGGATTTTTTGATTTGCCATTTATTCGATATCCTTCTTAAGCGATCACGGAAGCCACCACACCGGCACCT
>NZ_KV795519.1:0-612 GCF_001809035.1 Eikenella sp. HMSC061C02 | reverse complement strand
GCAAACAGCCAAAGCATGATGATGGCAAACAGCCTAAGGGCGAAGGACAGGGCGATAGCTCGGGCGATGGTAACGGCAAAGGCAACAAAGGCGAAGGCAGCGGCAAGGGCGAAGGCTCGGACGGTGGCAGCGGCAAAGGAAGCAAAGGCGAAGGCAGCGGCAAGGGCGAAGGCTCTGGCGATGCTGAAGGCAAAGGCATGTTTAAAGGTGGCGCGGGTAGCGGTCAACTTGGGGACGTTCGTGTCCCCAAATCTCGGGATGGCATAGGCTGGAAGGGGGATTTTTTCCTACGCAATCCGAACCAATGCCCGCAAGATAAAACTATGAATGTTTTGGGGCGTAGCATGACCTTCAGCTATTCCAAAATGTGTGAGTTTTTAGATATGTTATCGCCAGTCATTAAAGCGGTATTTATGTTTATTGCTGGCATGTTGGTAGTGAAATCAATAAGGGCTAAATGATGGAAACTTTAACCAATTTTATCAATAAGATTTTTCAGAATGCTATTGGCAAGCTAATGGCTGCCTTTGGCGTTTCTTTCGTCTCTTTTACCAGTTACGAACAGGGGCTTGATTACGTTAAAAACGGCGTTAGCGGCTTTTTAAATAGTAT
>NZ_KV795518.1:0-6151 GCF_001809035.1 Eikenella sp. HMSC061C02 | reverse complement strand
ACTAGCATGACTGCTAATCTACGTCAGCCCCTTTTGTTTTCAGGTAGCCTCTTTACGGCTACAAACATTGCAGGCTACCTGAAACACTGTAGAAGTAGTATGGCAAAGCAAGCCAACATAGCAGCATCCTTATTTCAATTCACTAAAAATATGCTGCGGCTATCGCTTTAATATCCGCAGATTGGCTATAATGCCCATCAACCGCAGCTATAGCGGGCACACAAAGGGAAACATCATGGCCGCCGACCTCCGTCAGCTTCTGCTCAAACTCTATCTAATCAACAATTTCAAACTCGAACACAAGGTTTACATCTACACCTATCGCGGCGTAACCGATGTGGCCACCAACCCCTTCCAATACGTGAGCGGCGATGTGGCCGAAAACGTGAAGAAAAGCCTGATCCTGCAAAACCTGGCCAGCGGCGAAATGCTGCAGGCCTTCATCGTGCCCACGCCCGATAGCAAAGGCAAAACCCACAGCGCCTACGAAATTGAAAACACCGTGCTCTATGGCAACAAAGCCGGCGTCATCATCGAAATCGGGCTCGATAAGGATAAAATCGAAAAAACCGACAAATACCGCCAGTTCAGCCACTTGGCAGTGAGCATGTTGCGGCAGTTTGTCGACTAAGCCACAACCCAAGCCCATACAGGCTACCTGAAATTCAGGTAGCCTTTTTCACACCCCAAAGGCTAGCTGAAAAACATCCGACCACCTGCCCGGCTTTGCGGGGCGAATAGTAGGACTGCTATAATGCGCAGTTTCCAAAATTATTTTCCGCACCCGCTGCGGCAACAAACTAACATGAAAAATATCCGCAACATCGCCATTATCGCCCACGTCGATCATGGCAAAACCACACTCGTAGACCAACTCCTGCGCCAATCCGGCACCTTCCGCGCCAATCAGCACGTAGATGAACGCGTGATGGATAGCAACGACCTCGAAAAAGAACGCGGCATCACCATCCTGGCCAAAAACACCGCCATCGAATACGAAGGCTACCACATCAACATCGTCGACACCCCCGGCCACGCCGACTTCGGCGGCGAAGTAGAACGCGTGCTCGGCATGGTGGACTGCGTGCTGCTGTTGGTGGACGCACAAGAAGGCCCGATGCCGCAAACCCGCTTCGTCACCAAAAAAGCCCTCGCACTGGGCTTGAAACCCATCGTGGTCATCAACAAAATCGATAAGCCCACCGCCCGCGCCAGCTGGGTGATCGACCAAACCTTTGATTTGTTCGACAACCTTGGCGCCAGCGAAGAACAGCTCGATTTCCCCATCGTCTATGCCTCCGGCCTCTCCGGCTTCGCCAAGCTGAACGAAGAAGACGAGAGCAACGACATGCGCCCGCTGTTCGACACCATCCTCAAATACACCCCCGCGCCTTCAGGTAGCACCGATGCGCCGCTGCAGCTGCAAATCTCCCAGCTCGACTACGACAACTACACCGGCCGCCTCGGTATCGGCCGCATCCTCAACGGCAAAATCCGCCCCGGCCAAACCGTGGCCGTGATGAACCACGACAAACAAATCGCCCAAGGCCGCATCAACCAGCTGCTCGGTTTCAGCGGGCTGGAACGTGTGCCGCTGCAGGAAGCCGAAGCCGGCGACATCGTGCTGATTTCCGGTATCGACGAAATCGGCATCGGCGTAACCATTTGCGACAAAGACAACCCCATCGGCGTGCCAATGCTGAGCGTGGACGAGCCCACCCTTACCATGGACTTCATGGTCAACACCAGCCCGCTGGCCGGCACTGAGGGCAAATTCGTTACCAGCCGCCAAATCCGCGACCGCCTGCAACGCGAACTGCTTACCAACGTGGCACTGCGTGTGGAAGACACCGCCGATGCCGACGTATTCCGCGTATCCGGCCGTGGCGAACTGCACCTCACCATCCTGCTGGAAAACATGCGCCGTGAAGGCTACGAACTGGCCGTGGGCAAACCGCGCGTGGTGTACCGCGACATCAACGGCCAAAAATGCGAGCCGTATGAAAACCTTACCGTGGATGTACCCGACGAAAACCAAGGCGCCGTCATGGAAGAACTCGGCCGCCGCCGCGGCGAACTCACCAACATGGAAAGCGACGGCAACGGCCGCACCCGCCTCGAATACCACATTCCCGCCCGCGGCCTCATCGGCTTCCAAGGCGAATTCATGACCCTCACCCGCGGTGTCGGCCTGATGAGCCACGTGTTCGACGACTACGCCCCCGTGAAGCCCGATATGCCCGGCCGCCGCAACGGCGTGCTGATTTCCCAAGAGCAAGGCGAAGCCGTGGCTTATGCCCTGTGGAATCTGGAAGAGCGCGGCCGCATGTTCGTATCGCCCAACGACAAAATCTACGAAGGCATGATCATCGGCATCCACAGCCGCGACAACGACTTGGTGGTGAACCCGCTCAAAGGCAAAAAGCTCACCAACGTACGCGCCAGCGGCACCGACGAAGCCGTTCGACTCACCACGCCGATTAAGCTCACGCTGGAAAGTGCGGTGGAATTTATCGACGACGACGAACTGGTGGAAATCACCCCCAAATCCATCCGCCTGCGCAAACGCTACCTGAGCGAACTGGAACGCCGCCGCCACTTTAAAAAATTGGACTAAGGCTACCTGAAAAGTCTCAGCCATATCAGCAAAGGCTACCTGAAACCCTTCTGCCGGTTTTCAGGTAGCCTTTTCATATCCGCCGAAGAGTGCCGCAGAATCGGCTATAATGCCGCCGTTTCCAATTCTTGATTTCAGGGAAGGCATCATGAGCGATTTTCGACAGAATTTTCTGCGCTTTGCGCTGGAGCAGGATGTGCTGCGCTTTGGCGAGTTTGTTACCAAAGCCGGGCGGCTTTCGCCCTATTTTTTCAACGCCGGGCTGTTTAACGACGGCGCCTCCACCCTTGCGTTGGCGCGGTTTTATGCGCGTTCGATTCTCGAGAGCAGGGTGGAGTTCGATATGCTGTTCGGCCCGGCTTATAAAGGTATCGTGCTGGCTTCGGCCACGGCGATGATGCTGGCCGAAGCGGGGCGAAATGTGCCTTTTGCCTACAACCGCAAGGAAGCCAAAGACCACGGCGAAGGCGGTACGTTGGTGGGCGCGCCGCTGGCCGGACGGGTGTTGATTATCGATGATGTGATTTCCGCCGGTACTTCGGTGCGCGAATCGGTGCGCCTGATTGAGCAGGCAGGCGCTACGCCAGCCGGGGTGGCAATTGCGCTCGACCGCATGGAAAAAGGCACGGGCAACCAATCGGCGGTGCAAGAGGTACGCCAGCAATACGGGCTGCCGGTGGTGCCGATTGCCAGCCTGGCCGATTTGCTCGCGCTCTTGCAAGACGATGCGCAGTTCCGGCAACACCTCGAGCCGGTGCAGGCCTACCGCGACCGCTACGGGGTGGCGGCTTAAGAATAAAGGCTACCTGAAATTGGGAATGTGGGTTTGTCCAAATCAGGCTTGCGGATACCTGTTTGCTGGTAAATCTGCTCCAGCGCATCCCATTTGGATTGCTCCCGGTCTTTGATGGGTTTGTGCAGCTTGAAATAACGCCGCGCCTGCCTCTCCGCCTCGGCAATTACGCCTTGAAAAAATTTTGCTCTTCTGCCGCTTCGTCCATGATCTGCTTACGCAGCCAGGTATATTGCGACAGCACGGATTTAATGGCTTCAGCATCGCTGCCCACTTCTTTACCGTCGTCTTTCAGGCCGTCGAACGATACCGTCAGCACGCAGGTAGTCTCAATATCGCGGGCAATCGCCTGCTCCATTGTTTCTACCTCAGCCTTGCCGGTGCGCTGTTCTTTAGTTGCCTTCAACTGTGCTTCACGGGATAGTCGATTCATCAGGCGCAGCATTTCGTCAGAACGCATACTGCGGATAGTGATGGTAAAACCCAGTTCCTCCCCAGTTGTCGGGTGCTTAGGGTGAAACTCGTGGGTTTCGTTGAAACGGTCATTGGAAACGCCTTGCAGTTCCTTTAAATCCATGAATAAATCTCCTGAAATCAAAAATATAAAAGGCTGCCTGAAACAGACAGCCCCAACATCAACCCACCGTCAGCTTCGGCTTGCCGGACAGTCTGATGGTTACATCTCGGCTTACAGCCCGTATTCAATAATCGGGGCGTACACCTTATCCGTGGCGATATATACCACCTGCCCGGCTTTAACTGTTACCGTCGAGCCGTTGAACGCAGTCGGCAGCACATTGACTGACTGCGTCCAGCTGGCTTTCAGGCCGCCGCTGTCCACCGGCGTCTGTTCCAACAACCGGCGGTGGGCTTCCTGCACGATTTCGTCCGCCGCCGCGTCCAATTTTTGCCGTACTGCGTCCGCCCATGCGCTGATTTGGCTGCCGAAGCCTCTCATAACAGCCCCCACAGCCAAACCAACAGCCATCCAAGCAAGCCCAGCGGCAGCAATGCCAACGCAGCCACTAATAGAAACGCCAACACCAACAGTAAAGCCATGCCCGCAATTTCTACCAGGCTAACCACAATCTGATTAAGTGCCTTCAACGTTTCCATCACTCCCTCCGTGCCTGCGCCTGATAAGCCACTACTACGGAAGCCGGCTTGATGGGCATGACACTAACCACCCGCCAAGCCTCGCCGCCGCATTCCAAGAGACAACCAGTTTGCAGATTACAGGATGCGGTAGCCGTAACCAGCATATCGCCGGACTGCACCAAATGCGCACCACCAAGCTGCATGATATGCTTCTCATTCAGATTGCCGAACACGCATTTCCCAATATAGCTCTGTGTCTGCTGAACCGTGCGTGATGTTTCCACATCATAACGGCTACTGCTGACCGTAACCGTGCAATCCCGCCCAAAGTCGGCGATCACATCAGCGGCCACCACTTCCAATCCCGCATAATCAAACATAACTACCCTCTCGGCATCGGCACCATGTGAACACCTTTGCGCGGCTCATACATACCGTACAGCAAGGCCGCCACATAGTCGAAACGTTCCTTATTGGTATTGCCTATCGCATAAGTAACCGCGATTTCGCCGACCTTCACACTCTGCTGCCTCGGCTTCTCGTTGCTGTTCAGCTGCTGCTGCAAAGCCAGTTCACAGACTGCCTTCAGTACCTGCGGGGGTACCGGCTTTTCTCCGCTCCGCATCGCCGCATTCAAGCCGTTTTTCAGCCTGAAATTAGCGTCCAGGTAGTCGGAGGCGGATACCAGCATCCGCTCCTTAGTCGGCTCATCCAACGCTGCCCATGCAGCGGCAGACTGCCGCATCTGATGGTAGCGGTCGGCATCGGCTATCCGAATCAGCCGCCCAAGCCCACGCCGATGTATTGAACGCAATCTGTAGAGGAGATGTGGAATGAGATATCCAGTATTCGCGAAATCAAAATCATCAGGGGGAATTATGTTGTTTGTTTCCAGAGACGAAGCTGTAATTATCCGCTTTAAAAGAAGCGAATTGGTAAATGGCAATAGGATTGAAGATGATTGGCTTCCAGTTACAAACCAATCTGCATGGCAAATTCTTTCGCATGAAGAGGTACAGAAAATATTTAACAATGATTGATTAACTAGGCCACCTTCGGGTGGTCTTTAGTTTGGAGATTAAGCCGTGAGCCGGAGCAGAAAAAAGAAACCGTCCAAACCCTATCGCGGCTACTGCACCTTCCCCTTGGTTGGTGCAGATACTCGTGACGAATTTCAGGAAGCGGCGGAGATGTTCGGCGACTTCGCCGACCCCGTGAAACGCAAGCGCATCTTCGACAAGCCGCGCAAATACCGCTTCGAGATTTGGCTGAAGCTACACGGCAAGCCGGAATACGAAATCCGCGAAGCCAAGATAACGAGCGAAGGCGTAACCCGTGAGAACCTTAGCCAGATCTTGTACGAGGTGGCCATGCAGGGGCTACAGGATTTGGACGGGCTGGAAGAAGTGAACGGCGAGCAGTCCATCATCAAGATTATTATTTGAAAGGGGAAACATGACCAACACCTTTTTAACCCGCGAAGAAATCATCGAACTGACCAGCCGCAAGCAGCCGAAAAAACAGGCCGAAACCCTGCGCAAAAACGGCATTCCGTTCTTTACCAATGCCGCAGGCTACCCTGTTGTCAGCCGCAGCGTGCTGGAAGGCAAACCGCAAAAACATAAGCCGGACAAGCCCAGGTG
>NZ_KV795517.1:0-2699 GCF_001809035.1 Eikenella sp. HMSC061C02 | reverse complement strand
AGGGAAAGATACCGTAATCGAAAGTCAAGAACTTTTTAAAAACGCAAGCAACAGTAAGGCAGCGATAGCCATAGGCTGCCGCTTTTTTGCAACACTTCAAACTGCTGTTTTACGCTGGTTTGTGCCGATTCTCGTCAAACGGCTGGCCTGTTTTAATCACGGCATAGGCGTATTTGACGATTTTGCACATCATCAGGATATAGATTTGCTTTGGGTGTTTGCCCTGTTTTATCTTTTGCTCAAACCAAGGCCGCCACAGTTTGGATCTTAGGCAAGCTGCCCGAGCTGGATAGTAAAGTGCTTTTCTCACTTTCTTATCGCCCATCTTGGATATTTTGGCTTGTCTAACGCTTGTGCCTGAATCTTTGATTACGGGCGATAGTCCTAAATAGCTGATTAGCTTCTTTGAGTTCTCAAATTTATCTATATCAACCAGTACAGACAAAAGCCATGCGGCTGTAGATTTTCCTACGCCGCTGATTGTTTGCAATAGCTTTTGGTTATGGCTTAATTCTTTATCGGAATCTATCAAATTTTGAATGGCTTTCTTACAGCTTTCTATCTCGTTTTTTATTGCTTCTAATATTCTTTCTATTCCTGATTTTATTACTGTATCTGATACTTCTTGTCTGTTGCTTTCTATATTCAGTAAAACGTTTAATTGCTCAATCCGCCTATTCAATACCTTTAAAGTATTACGCTTTTCTGATATGGGTCTCCATAATGGCGGATTTTCTTTTTCGCAATAATCGGCAATTAGTTTCGCATCTTGTTTGTCGGTTTTTGTTCGTCTTAATCTGTATTCTGCGTACAGCTTGATAGAAAGCGGATTGATTACGCTAATCTTGATTCCTGATTCATGCAATGCGCTGACCAGCGGCAAGTAATAAACGCCGGTGTATTCGCAGCAAGCATGAATTTCCTTACCTTGTTGTTGATGGCTTTTTATGCGTTCTATCAATTTTTCTATTCCTGCCTGATTGTTCATAACGCGCATAAAATCTTCTTGACCGCTGAAATATGCGTCTATGGTTTGCTTAGAAATATCCAAACCAAGGGCGATTTTTTGCATGATGCAATCCTTATATTGTGTCTGTGGACAAAGATACCGTATTGATTTTTGGCATAAGTAAAGCCACATCCGCCAATCTTTCCCATTGTCTAAATGACAAGGCTAAATGTAGGCGTGATGCGGCTTTATGCTTTAAGCAAGTTTTGAACCAGTTAGAATATCTATTCTATATCACTTCTGCCGGAATATGCTGCCGAGCTTGGCCACCGAATTAAAGGAAACGAGAAAGGCTACTGCACCTAGTATCCAGTTTAGAGCCACCCCTAGGCCGCCTATATACATGATCTGGACGGCGGAGAGCGGAGCGGCGGAAAGCTGATCAGTTAGTGCATTAATCATCTGGGTTTGGAGCAGGTTTAGGCCGGTGTAGGAAATGGCGGAAATGCCTAATGCCATGATGATTTTGCCTGCTAGGGTAGTCAGAACGGCGGTAAACATACCGGCTAGGGTTTTGCCCATGCTTTTTCCTTTCTATTCTTCAGGCTGCCTAACGGCGATTAAGGGCGCTAAATACCATTAAAAATGCGGCCGTCATTGCCATCATGATGACAAATGGACGTGCTTTGCGGGCGGTGTCGCACATGGGTTCGTAACTCAGGCTTTGACTGGTACCGGCTATATTGAAGCTTGTGGGCGCTGGGCAGGCTGCATCTGTGTTGAAGATATGGAGCGGGGAAAGGGCAATATTGATGTTTTGCTGTGGTAATACGATATCTTGATAGTCCATATTCCCCATTGGGGCACACATCATACTATTGGGATTTTGCGCGCAAATATCGGGCTTTTCTGCGGTACTGTCGCTTTTGGCCGGGCGGGTATCCTGCTGGCTTTGCTGCTGGCCGACTTCGGCACGGGTAGGCGCCTGGCTGGTATTGGCGGCTAAGTCCGGCCGCTGAACGATGGTTTGTGTAACGGTGCCGTTATTGTTGATTGTGAATTGTGTTTGTTGCGCTTGGTTGGATCCGACCGGTGTATAGGGTTCGGTTAAAAATGTGTTATCGCCGGGTGTACCGGTTACCATGCTTTGGGTATTGCCGGGATTAAGGCCGCCGCCCGCCCAAAGTGCGTTCATCAACTCTGTATGGTTGCGGTTATTGTCGTTTAGCATTTGCTCCATGTATTTGGCTAAAACATTCTGGGCTTCAGCTTGGGTGAGCAAGAAATCTTCTATTGTCGGTTGTGGCTGAGCGGCGGCTACGGCTTGCTGAATTTGGGGAAGATACTGCTGATAGTTTTTCTCGTCTATGTTTTCGGCGCGATATCCGCCTTGATACGGGCACGAGCCACGGCATACCTGGCCAAGCGTAAATGTTCCGCCGTCTCTAAGTGTAAGCGTAATCTGGTCGATATAACCGCCCGAATGGGTGCCAGACAAAGGCGGCACGATATAAACCCCTGCCAGATTGCCGCTGTTTACTATCAAAAGCGAGGGATAAGCTTTGGGCTTGCCGTTGGCTTGGGGAAGATAGTCTTGATAGGCTTGTGATTGTTCGTATTGCTGTTGCATCCGCTTTGCGGTTTGATCTGCTTTCTGTGCAGCGGCTTGAGCGAGTGCTTCAGCGGCATTGTCTGGATTTTTGGCCTGTTGGTAGGCGTTAATGGCGGATTCTACGCCGGAGATGCCGCC
>NZ_KV795516.1:0-282 GCF_001809035.1 Eikenella sp. HMSC061C02 | reverse complement strand
GGGGCTTAGGAAGCAAAATTTATTTTAAAGGATTTTCCCGCAACATTCTCAGCAGTATTTTATATAAATCATCATGCCTGTGATTGAAGCGGAACTCGGTTTCTTTTAAATGCAGGTAAAACGTATGTTTCGGCACCCCGTTAAATTGCACCAAGCGATGCTTGGCGTAACTCCAAAAAGATTCAATACCGTTAATATGCCGCGTACCACGGACAAACTCATTGTCACCATGATGTACCCTGAAATGTTTGGCAAAACCCATGTCAACCAATCCCTGATAAC
>NZ_KV795515.1:0-4388 GCF_001809035.1 Eikenella sp. HMSC061C02 | reverse complement strand
TACATTATACGAACTACCGTTTATAGCGCACATATCCGCCCGGATCATGTGCGCCCATTCTGTCCACAATGGTTTTTAGCAAGGAATCGAAATAAGCCCGCTTAATTCGTGCCTGATGATTTTCTTTTGCTCGCGGATACTCCAGCGCAGCAATGATTTCCAAGGGTTCAACGCCGACCGTTTCCGCGATTTCCAAGATGCAAGCTAAAGGCAGTCGCAGCCGCGCCGTTCTATATTGGCAAATATAGGACGGCGCCACCTTCCAGCGTTTGGCTAGTTGATAGTCCGAATAAATGCAGGCATGGAATTTATACAAGTCCAGCCACTGCGAAGCATTAAACATAATAATAACAAAGTATTATGAAATAATAGTTTGTTATTATGCCGTTTAATGCGCGGATGTTTAAGAGTTAGCGTTTGCGAAGTAGTCAAAAAGGCTACCTGAAAGAGTTTTCAGGTAGCCTTTTTCAGGTAGCCTAATGTTGCAGGTAGAAATCTACGGGCACGTCGATTTCAGATTCAATCATCATTCCTGCTGCCGACAGTGCCGGGCGGAAACGGTGGCGCTTGGCTGCCGCAATCGCCGCATCATCCAATGATTTGAAACCGCTCGTCCTGCCCAGCTTCACTTCTTGCGGTGGGCCGGTGAGCACATTGGTTTTTACCACCAGCCAAACCGTACCTTCCTGCCCCTGATATCGTGCCGATTCAGGGTATTCAGCCTGAATAGCACCTATCGGCTCTGCTTCTCGGCTTTTGCCGCTGAACGTGAATTCCTGAATGCCTTCGGTTACGGATTGGGCACTTTGGCGGTAGGCGTTCTGCGCTTCCTGCTGGGTGCAGCCTGCGGCCAGCAGGATTAAGGCAGCCAGCATTATTTTAATTTTCATACTATTTCTATATTTCCTTCTTCATCTATCTGGGTTCTCTTGAGTGCTTTCTGCAAGATTACGTGTACTAGTTCGCTTTCTTTAAGTGGCATTTTCCCAAGGTTCACCAGTTTTCTATTGGTGTCGATGGACACCTTCCTGATTAGTTCTTTTTCGGTGTCGTTGATTCTTAGGTTTGTCATGTAGTTTTGCATGGTTATCTCTAGCGGTTGTTGTATTTTTGTATTTTAGTAGCTCAAACGCATGTATACATGCATTTAGTTGTTGCGTTGGCATGTATATTTGTGTATGTTTGCCTTAATGTTGGCATGTATACAAATAACAATTTATTTGTGTATGTGATTTTTTGACAACAAAAGGGCTATCAAATGACTTCCTCCTCTAGCACTCTCCGAACTTTCGAAATCAGCAATACCACCCGCAAACGCACCGACTCCCACCTCTTCCCCGTAGCACTCGATGATATCGAGGGCTACGAGGTCGTCTTCAAAGAAGACGGCAGGGTTTGTTTTTCCACCTTCTTCCCTTCCGAATGGGTTAATCACAAGGGCGCGACCTTCGATGTAGGCTTTGAACAAGCCTGCATGATGGGGCACAACTTTATCGGGGGCGGCAATGGCTAAGGCTGACCGCTCCGTTTCCGTTTGTCTCTACGGGGACGAATGGCACTTAGTCTGCTACGACAGCGGCTATCCCGTTGGCGGCAGCATTTTCCTATCCTACCCATTGCAGCAGCCGATAATCGGGCTAGATGGTAAAGCCATCGGGCGCGATTATGGCTATTGCTGCGCCCGTCTCGAAGGGCAGCGCTTTATCGAAACGGGGTTACTGCCATGACCGCCCCGCTCTACCGCCAAACAGGCAAGGTGAAGCATATAAGTGCCAACGGCAGTTATATGCTGAACCGCCGCCGCTGTATCGAATGCGATACTTATCGCGATTTGATGCACTTTGCTGCCGACAGCCGCGTTTGTGATGCCTGCGCGGTAGCTATTGCAGGGGGGCGCGAAGCTTCCGCAGGAAGCGCAGCGACCCTTCCTTGTCTTAATAGTAACAATTCAATTTCTGAACAAGTTCCCCCCGTTTATTTCCACGATTTTTCACACCAAGAAACGCAGGAATTTTCAACCAGTGGCAGAAAGTCTGCTGCTGCGTTGGAAATGAACATCCATGGTTTGATTGATGCCTACGGTATCGACAACTGCGCTTTCGTCACTCTCACTTTTCCCGACCATGTAACCGACCCGCGCGAAGCATCGCGCCGTTTCAACAGCATGAATAGCAATTTCCTGCGGCATCAGATTGACGGCTATGTGGGTGTATTCGAGCTGCACAAGTCAGGTCGTATTCACTTCCATTTTGTTGTCAATCTCGGTTTTGACTGCCGCACGGGATTTGATTTTCAGGCGGTTGCAAACGGCGATTACTCAAGCGCCAGCCCTCGGCTGCGTGCCTTGTGGAAGCTGTGGCGCGAGCGTCTGCCGGCTTACGGATTCGGGCGTTTTCAGGTGGTACCCATCAAAGGCGGGGCGAAGGGCATCGCTGCCTATGTGGCGAAGTATGTGGGCAAATCCTTGGCGGCGCGTAAGCCTGAGCATAAGGGTTTCCGCTTGGTTCGCTGCTCTATGGACAAGGCGCAGAAATGGAAACGCGCGAATAGCTGCTTTTCCTTTGTGTCGGCTGGTTCTCGGCATTGGCGCGAATGCCTGAAGCAATGGTTTTTGATGGTCAAAGATTATTTGAAACAGTCCAGTTTACGGCGTGGGCGCATTCTGCCCCATCGCATGGATGCGGACGACTATGACGATTTTTTACGGGATGCAATCGGTAGTAAATGGGCATTCCTCAACCGCCGCCAAATCTTGGCATTTGGCGATTTTCTGCAAACTTCGCAGCCATTGGCTGCATAGAAAGGGGCTTTTATGTCTGAAATGAAACAGGGCTTTTATGTTGTTGGTTTGTTTGACCGCGTTTTCCAGAAACGCCGCCGCCGTGATGATGGCACCGAAACAGTAAGCGATCATGTCGGCTTATTGATTCGTAATGAGAACAGTGGCACTCAAGTGCTTTCTGTTCGTACCAAGAATCCCGCGTTGTACGACCAGTACAAACGCGATCAGGTCGTAACAATCAAGGTACAAGTAGGGGCTTATAAGGATTATGTGTTTTATCAGGATGAAACCTGTTAGCCATTTCTAAGGCTTTGGGGGTGTGCCTTCTAGCCCTGTAAACACTCCCACCATTTCCCTATTTGGTCGCAACGCCGCCGACCAAATCCCTGTTTTCCAGCGGCGCAGCCTGCCCCGTAAGGGGCACGCGAACGCAATGCGTGGAAGCGGTATAGCGTACACGCAATGCGAACGCGAAACATCTATAAAGGACTTACCATGTTCAAATCTAGAACTTCTAAATTGGCACTTGTCGGCACTTCTCTCGCTGCATTAGGCAGCCAAGCCTATGCGGCTGTACCTACTGGCGTGAAAGAAGGTATCGAAGCGGCTGGCGCAGATGCGCTGACAGTTGGCGGTTATGTAGTAATCGCCATCGCCGGCTTGTTCGCCATTACCCTGATTGTGAAGATTTTGCGCTAAGGGGTGCAGCATGGGCTATGCCGTCGGCAATCTTTGCTATGACAACCGTCAACAAGCGGAAGACGTCTACTATTCCAAGGTCGTCCCCTATGTGGACGGCAAAGCCCTTTATCAGCCTACCCGCCAGGCGGATGGCTGGTATTTCCAAGGTACCAAGCTGCAAGCCGCCTTACCTTCTTGCGACCCTGCACAGAATTTCAAGGATGGGGTGCAGCTTGGACTGTATTTACTGATTCCCCTTGTTGCTGCTTGGGGCATCGTTGTAATCAGGCGGATTTTGAGATGATAGACCAATATTATGCAATGGGTGTTTTTGTCATGGTCTTTGTCGGCTTGATTCTGTTTCGTTACTAGGGGCTATTATGAAACGTTTTCTAATCGGGCTGGCTTTATGCTTTATGCCCGTTTTTTCTCTTGCTTTGCCTGTTTGTGGGGATGGCAAAATTTCGTTTACCTGTTCTGAAGATGGTGCGAATAAGCAATGTCAGTTTTATGAGTATTACGCTGGTACTGTTCGGGATTGCGAATTACCAGATAAATACAAAGATGAGAATGGGCGCGCTTGTTTTAAGAATGGCGATGTTTCACCCTGTGAAAAACATAATGATGAGGGCAAACAGCCAAAAACTGATAACCCGCCAGAAGGCGATAAAACCCCTAAACAACCTCCTAGCAATCAATGTTTTTCTGTAAATGATAAACGCGTAAGAACGATTGAAGAAGCTTGTAAATTGCAGGGTGATGGTTTTGTTCCCAAATATGGCACATCTTGTTGGCATCCTGGCTATTTTGTTCAGGTTTCCCCGAACCGCGTTCCTTGCGAAGAACAGCCTAAACAGCCCGAACAGAAAGAACCTAAACAACCTCCTCCGAATGATGGCAAACAGCCAAAGCATGATGATGGCAA
>NZ_KV795514.1:0-219 GCF_001809035.1 Eikenella sp. HMSC061C02 | reverse complement strand
TATACTGATTGCCACAGTGCCTACAATGTATTGGATGTTAGCGAGTTTAACCACTTGCGCATCAATCACCGCACCTGTTTTGCAGACAGGCAAAACCACATTAACGGGATTGAGAACTTCTGGAGTCAGGCCAAACGCCATTTGCGTAAATTCAACGGCATTCCGAAAAAGCATTTCGAGCTGTATTTGAAAGAGTGCGAATGGCGATTTAACAACAAT
>NZ_KV795513.1:0-29253 GCF_001809035.1 Eikenella sp. HMSC061C02 | reverse complement strand
GCATGACTGCTAATCTACGTCAGCCCCTATTTTTATGGGGAATGGGGACGGGCTTCATTAGCGGGCAGAGGCTACCTGAAACTTTCAGGTAGCCTCTATTTTTCCCAAATGAAGGCGAGGCTTTGCTGACAGCAGCTCGCAGCCAGGTTTTATAGCGATACTTGCCTGCTGCAACGTAAAAGGCTACCTGAAATCTTCAGGTAACCTTTATCTTGCCCTATCTGTTTATAACACGTTTTGTGGCCTGCCTTCGGCGAAGGCGGTGATATTGGCTTCGAGAATTTCGGTCATATTGAGCAGAGCCTCCTGGCTGGTCCAGGCAATGTGTGGGGTAACTATGAGGTTGGGCAGCGGGGCGAGCAGTGGGTTGCCTTGGCGCGGGGGTTCTTGGCTGAGTACGTCGAAACCGGCGCCGCCGAGCCGGCCTTGTTGCAGGGCGTCGAATACGGCTTGTTCGTCGGCGAGGCCGCCGCGGCCGGTATTGATAAGGATGGCGGTCGGTTTCATCAGGCGCAGCTCGGCTTCGCCGATCATGTGGCGGGTGTGCTCGTTGAGCGGGCAGTGCAGGGAAACGGCATCGGCCTGCTGCAAGGCTACCTGAAATGGGGTGTAGCCTTCGCGCACGGCGGCTGCGTGTTTGTGTTCGCCCCAGATGACTTTCATGCCGAAGGCTTGGGCGTAGCCGGCGAGGGTGCGGCCGATGTTGCCGCGGCCGAAGATGGCGAGGGTTTTACCACCGAGGTCGTGCATGGGGGTGTTGAAGTGGACGAATTGGGGGGATTGCTGCCAGGCGCCGGCAGCGATGTCGCGCATACAGGCGGGCAAGTGGCGGATGAGGGAGAGCAGCATCATGAAGGCATGTTGGCCCACGCTTTCGCTGCTGTAGTTGCGCACGTTGCACACGGTAATACCGGCGGCTTTGGCGGCGGCCAGATCGATGTGGTCGTAGCCGGTGGCGGCCACGGCGATGAGTTTGAGCTGGGGGTTGGCGGCGAAGTGTTCGGCGCGGATGGCGACTTTGTTGGTGATGGCGATTTGTGCGCCGGCGAGGTGGGCGTTGGTTTGCTCGGGCGCGGTGGCGGGAAATTCGTGCAGGGTGTGGGGGAAGTTGAAAGAGAGCGGGCGGGCGGGCAGGGTGTCGCGGTCGAGGAAGACGATGTGCATGAATGGCTCCTTGGAACAGGGATGGAAGACGATATGGCCTGCAGTGAGTATAGCGCGAAACCGGAGGCGGGCGGGAAGGCTACCTGAAAAGCTGTCGCGGTTGCTTTCAGGTAGCCTTTACTGCAGCTATACTGTTGCCTTTCCCCGGTTTTGATTTGAAAACATAATGAGTTGGTCGAATATTTTTCTGAGCACGCACTTTTTGCTCACGCTGGGCATTGCCTTACGGGTGATTTACGCCCGCCGCTCGGGCAGTGCGGCGCTGGCTTGGCTCACGCTGTTGTTTGCCTTTCCGTTTGTGGGCGTAGCGGCTTATCTGCTGATTGGCGAGCCGAAGCTGGGGCGGTTGCGGGCGGCGCGCCGGGCGGAACTGCATGCTTTCCACGATGAATTTGCCGACCGTTTCCTGCCGCCCGAGGCCGCGCCGGTGGAGGATATTCGGTTCAGGCAGTTGGCGCGTTTTGTGCAGGGCAGATCGGGCTACGCGCCCACCGGCGATAACGGCGTGCGCCTGATGGCTGATTCGGATGAGATTTTGCAGGCCTTCGTGGACGACATTGATGCGGCGCAGCATTGCTGCCTGCTGGAGTTTTATATTGTGGATGGCAGCGGGCGGGTGGAAGCGGTGCTGGATGCGCTGATGCGCGCGGCAGATCGCGGCGTGCGCTGCCAGCTTTTGGCCGATTCGCTGGGCAGCCAGGGCTTTTGGTTGTCGGACTGGCCGGATTGGCTGCGCGAAGCCGGGGTGGAGGTTACTCCTGCGTTGCCATTTGGGCTGATCAGCTCGCTGTGGGTGCGCGCCGATGTGCGCAACCACCGCAAAATCCTGGTGGTGGACTACCGCATTGCCTACACCGGCAGCTATAACCTGGTTGACCCCAAGCTCTTCAAGCAGGGTGCTGGCGTGGGCGAATGGGTGGATGCGGTGCTGCGGTGTGAAGGCGTGGCGGCGCAGGAATTGGCGGCGGTGTTCTACGGCGATTGGGCGGTGGAAAACTCACACAACCTCAATGCCACCTTGGAATACCTGAGCGGCTACCTCACCGGCACACACGAACGCTTTGCCGGCAGCGGCAGCGAAACCCTGCAAGTGCTGCCCTCGCACCCGGGCGGCGATACTTCGCTGGTGTACGATGTGTTGGTGAACGCGCTGAACGTGGCGCAGGAATCTGTGATCATCAGCACGCCTTATTTCGTGCCGGATGAAGCCTTGCTCAACACGCTCACTATGACCGCCCAGCGCGGCGTGAAAGTAACCTTAATCCTGCCGCGGCGCAACGATTCTCGTCTGGTGCGCTACGCCAGCAGCGCCTACTATCAGCCGCTTTTGGATGCGGGCGTGAGGCTGAAAATGTATGGCGGCGGCCTGCTGCACACCAAGGCGGTGGTGGTGGACAACCGCTTTGCCCTGTTCGGTACGGTAAACATGGATATGCGCAGTTTCTACCTCAATCTCGAAGTGAGCCTCGCCCTTTATTCGCCCGACACCGTGGCCGCCGTGGCCGCGCTGCTGCAAGGCTACCTGAAAGACTGCGAAGAAGTGGAGCTGAATAAATGGCAGCAGCGCCCGCGTATCCGCCGCTTTGTCGAACGCTGCGTGCGGCTGGCCAGCCCGTTGTTGTAGAAGCAGCCGGCCAAGCCATGGTGTGAAATAATTATAAATTGGCATCTTTACCAAAGCCGAAGGCTACCTGAAAACTATTTCATATCATTGGGCTTGGGGCGGAAAAACATTTATGTTAAGATAAACACATTCTTTTATAGTGAATGAATGAAAACCGAGACAAAGCGGTGCGCCGCAGGTAGTGCTAAGCAGTGCTAGCAAGGCGGATCAACGCAGTGTCGTTTTTTGTTCATTTACTATAGTAGACACTTCCCTTCAACTTTATATAAGGATCCAACCATGAAGAAAACATCCGTATTCGCCGCTTTGATTGCCGCTTTCGCTTTGACCGCTTGCGGTGACAACCCCGCTCCGGCTGCTGCATCTGATGCCTCTGCCGCTTCCGCAGCTTCTGCTCCGGCTGCTTCCGCACCCGCTGCCAGCGATGCTGCTTCTGCTCCGGCTGCCGCTGCATCTGATGCCTCTGCCGCCGCAGCTGCCGGCGACCACTGGTGTCAGCCTTGGGAAAACAAAATCGAAGAATACCTGGCTAGCGTGAAAGACGAGCAACGTCGCAAAGAATTTGCCGATATCTACGCCCCCCTGCGCCAGAACATGCGCAACATCCAGGAAAACATGATGAAGACCACTCCCGAACAGCGTAAACAGGAGTGCGATGCTTTGATCAGCCAGCTGGAAAAAGACATTGCTGAAGATATCGAAGACGCTAAAAGTGAATAAGCACGATTGTAGCTGTATTGAAAATACCGCCGGAAAGCCCGGCGGTATTTTTGTTGGCTGGCTGGATTGATGGAGACAAGTTTCAGGTAGCCTTTGTTGTTCTGGAAAGGCTACCTGAAAACATGTGGGCTAATGCTGCTTGAGCGGCAGTTTGATATGCGGTTTGGCAGGTTTGGCCGGCGCTTCCGGGACGGGCACAGGGGCGGCTTTGAGGCCGAGTTCGATTTGCTGCTCATCGCTGAGCAGGTTGCTCCAGTCGCCGTGTTTATACCATTCGGGGCCGTCGGTTTCGATGGGGTGTTGGATGCGTTCGCAGCCGTTGCCGCACTGCAGGTCTTCGGTGCGGCAGTATTTGTCGCAGCCCCAGCAGATGCGTTCGGGGTGTTTGGGGAAAATGGGAAATTTTTTGGCCATGATGTGTGTCGTTTATTGATATGGTTTAAAGCATGGTGGCGTGGCTGGAAGCGGGATGCCTGTAGCTGTCGTATTGCCTGGTCAGCTACAGGAATGAACATCCCGTTTTCATTGGCGCTGCACTTTGCGCACCTGCGAAATGGCATATAGGGCGCTGATGATTTGCTCCAGCTGCTCGAGGTTGGATATTTGCAGGCGGAAGCTGAATTCGATGAAGCCTTCGCTGTTTTCCTGAGCGGAGCTGAGGGTATCGACCGATTCGATGTCGGCGCCCTGCCCGGATACGGCTTGTGCCATGGCGGCGAGCAGGCCGTGGGCGCGTTTGGCGGATACGGTGATGCTGGTGTGGTAGGTTTTCTTTTGCTCGATACCTTCCCAGTTGGCATCCAGCTGTTGCTCAGGCGGGGCTTTAAGGGTGTTGGGGCAGGTGTCGCGGTGAATGATGAGGCCGTGGTCTTTCACCAGCAGGGCTTTGATGTTGTCGCCGGGGATGGGGTGGCAGCAGGAAGCGAGTTGGACGCGGCCGCTGTCGCTGCTGCCCACGCTGATGGGGGCAATTTTTACGCCGTTGCTCTCGGGCTGGCGGCCGGCGATTTCGGCAATGTGCATGGCCACGGATACGGGGGCGAGCCTGCCCATGCCCACGTCGTAGAGGATGTCTTCGAAGCTGGTGTTTTTGCGGCTGAGATCGTCGAGATAGCTTTGTTTGAGGTCTTCGGAGAGCAGGAGTTCTTGGGGCAGCAGGGCGGTGAGGGCGCGTTGCAGCAGCTGCTCGCCCAGGCGCACGGCATCGCCGCGGTCGATGTTTTTGAGTTTGTTGCGGATGGCGCTGCGGGCGCGGCCGGAAATCACGAAATTAAGCCAGGCCGGATTGGGGCGGGCGGTGTTGGAAGTGATGATTTCCACGCTGTCGCCGGTGCGCAGGCGGGTGCGCAGGGAAACCATGTTGTTGTTGACGCGGGCGGCGATGCAGCGGTGGCCGATGTCGGTGTGCACGGCATAGGCGAAATCCACGGGCGTGGCGCCTTCGGGCAACACGAGGATTTTGCCTTTCGGCGTGAATACATACACTTCGCGAGGGAACAAATCCACTTTCACATGCTCAAGGAATTCGATGGCGTTGTCGCCTTGGGCTTGGAAATCGAGGATGTTTTGCAGCCATTGGTGGGTGCGTTGGGCGGCCGGGTCGGTGGCGGGGTTTTTGTAGAGAAGATGGCTGGCCACGCCTTCTTCGGCCACTTTATCCATTTCGCGGGTGCGGATTTGCACTTCGATGGGCAGGCCGAAGGGGCCGACCAGGGTGGTGTGCAGGCTTTGGTAGCCGTTGGCCTTGGGGATGGCGATGTAGTCTTTGATGTGGCCGGGCTTGGGCTTATAGAGGCTGTGCAGCGCGCCGAGGGCGGCGTAGCAGGCAGGGATGTTGTTAACGATGACGCGGAAGCCGTAAATATCCATTACTTCGGAAAAATGCAGTTTTTTGTCCTGCATTTTCTTGTAGATGCTGTAGAGGTTTTTTTCGCGGCCGCGGATTTTGGCTTCGATGTTGGCGCTCACCAGCCGTTGGCTGAAGGCGCTTAATACTTTGCCCACCACGTCGCGGCGGTTGCGGCGGCTGGCTTGGCGGGCGCGCTCGAGCACGGCGTAGCGGTTGGGCAGCAGGTATTTGAAGGAGAGGTCTTGCAGCTCGCGGTAGGCATGGTTGAGGCCGATGCGGTTGGCGAGCTGGGCGTAGATTTCCAGCGTTTCGCGGGCGATGCGGCGGCGGCTGTCGGGCTTTTTGGCATCCAGCGTGCGCATATTGTGCAGGCGGTCGGAGAGCTTGACGATGATGACGCGGATGTCTTTGGTCATCGCCATGATGAGCTTGCGGAAGCTTTCGGCCTGATGCTCGGCCTGGCTGTCGTATTCGAGTTTTTCCAGCTTGGAGAGGCCGTCCACCATATCGGCAATGGCCTGGCCGAATTCGGCGGCTAGCTCTTCTTTGCTCGTGCCGGTGTCTTCAAGCACGTCGTGCAGCACGCCGGCGCACAGGCCTTGGGCATCGATATGCCATTCGGCCAGCTGCTGGGCCACGGCCATGGGGTGGGTGATGTAGGGCACGCCGCTGTTGCGGAATTGGTTTTGGTGGGCGCGGATGCCGAAATCGCAGGCGCGGTTGAGCAGGCTTTGGTCTTCGGTTTTCAGGTAGCCTGCGGCGCGCAGCAGGGATTGGCGGCTGCGTTCGATGATGAGGTGGTATACCTCGTTGATTTGCCGGCGGCACTGGGTGAGCTGGGCTTCTTGGCCGGCTTCGGTATCTGTGTGGATATGGGCGGCGATTTCGGTGCACACTTCGCCGAACGTGGGCTGCAAAAAGGCAGGGTCGGCCTGTGTGCCGAGGTCTTCCATGGCAATTTGCACCAGCACCGCGCACAGGGCGTGTACGCGCTGTTTTTCCTCGGCCAGCGCGGCGGTGAGGCGGAAGGCGCGTTCGAGCTGATCGGGTTGCCCCTGCTTGGCGGCGGTGTCGTGAATGTAAACGCAGGCAGCTTCGAGCAAGGCCCAGCGTTCCATTTTTTTCAGGTAGCCTGTTTGGGCAAACAGGTGTTCACGCCAGGCGGCAACGGGGGCGGCATAGTCGGCGCAGGGGGCAATCATGGTTACTTACTGCGGGAGAGGATTTCTTCGCCGATTTGGCCGGCGGCGATTTCGCGCAGGGCGGTTACGGTGGGTTTGTTGTTGCGGATGTCGTCCACCAGAGGCATGGAGCCGTTGGCCAGCTGGCGGGCGCGGTAGGCGGCGGCCAGGGTGAGATTGAAGTGGTTGGGGATGCGGGTGATGCAGTCTTCTACGGTAATACGTGCCATGATGTGTTCCTTATATGTGGTGAATTAATGGGGTAAATGTTTTCAGGTAGCCTGCGGGCAGCTGGAGGCTACCTGAAAAATAAAATTAAGTGTTGTCGCCGCTGCCGAGCAGTTCGTTGAGGAAGGGCGTTTGGTTTTCCAAACGGCAACGCTGGGATTTGATGATGTGCAACAAGGCGGCTTCGGCGGCGGTAAGGTCGTCGTTTACCACCAAATAGTCGAATAGGCGCGCCTGCTCGATTTCGTTGCGCGCTTCGGCCAGCCGCACGGCAATCACTTGCGGGGCATCGGCGGCGCGCTGGCGCAGGCGCTGCTCCAAAGTGGTCAAAGATGGCGGGGCGATGAAGATGCTGTAGGCCTGCGGCAGCAGGCGGCGGATTTGTTCCGCACCTTGGGTGTCGATTTCGAGGATAACGTCGACGCCTTGGCGGGTGAGGCTTTCCAGGCTTTGGGTGCTGGTGCCGTAGTAGTTGCCGTACACTTTGGCGTATTCCACGAACTGGCCTTCTTCTATCATGCGCTCGAATTCGGGCACGCTGACGAAGTGGTAGTGTTTGCCGTTTTCCTCGCCGCGGCGCGGGGCGCGGGTGGTGTGGGAAACGGACACGCGGATGTCGGAATGGTGCTGCAGCAGCCGGGCGATCAGCGTGGTTTTGCCTGTGCCTGAGGCGGCGGAAATAACAAAAATATTGCCTTGCATGGTGCGGAAATTTTTTAGTTGAAATTCGGGCGTATTATCGCATAGCATTCAGGGCTTTGAAAGGGCGGCGGATCAGGCTTTGCACTTTGTTGGTGTGCGGTTTTCAGGTAGCCTGCCCGAGTAAAGGCTACCTGAAAACCGAAAATCCCCGCGCTTTTGCTTTTGCGGGAAACGGGGTAAAATTACGCTTTCCAAATCGGGCATTGCATCATGACCAAATTTATTTTCGTAACCGGCGGCGTGGTATCTTCCTTAGGGAAAGGTATCGCCGCCGCTTCTATTGCCGCCATCCTCGAATCGCGCGGGCTGAATGTAACCATGCTTAAGCTGGATCCGTATATCAACGTGGATCCCGGCACGATGAGCCCTTTCCAGCATGGCGAGGTATTTGTGACCGAAGACGGCGCGGAAACCGACCTCGACCTCGGCCACTACGAACGTTTCATCGACGCCAAGCTCACCCGTGCCAACAGCTTCAGCGCCGGGCAGGTGTATGAAAACGTGATTGCCAAAGAGCGCCGCGGCGACTATTTGGGCGGCACGGTGCAGGTGATTCCGCACATCACCGACGAAATCAAACGCCGTATCCACGAAGGCGCAGCCAATAAAGACGTGGCTATTGTGGAAATCGGCGGTACGGTGGGCGACATCGAATCGCTGCCGTTTTTGGAAGCCATCCGCCAGATGCGCAGCCAGCTCGGCCGCGCCAACACCTTGTTCGTCCACTTAAGCTACGTCCCCTACATCGCCGCCGCCGGCGAAATCAAAACTAAGCCCACTCAGCATTCGGTGAAAGAATTGCGCGAAATCGGCATCCAGCCCGACGTGCTTATTTGCCGTATGGACAGGCTGCTGCCTGAAGAAGAGCGGCGCAAAATCGCCTTGTTCTGCAACGTGGAAGAGCGCGCCGTAATCGGCTGCTATGATGCCGACAGCATCTATAAAATCCCCGAAATGCTGCACGGCCAGGGCATCGACGATGCCATTTGCGAGCAGCTCCAGCTCAATATCCAGCAGGCCGACCTCACCGAATGGCGCAAAATCGTGCATGCCATCGAGCATCCGAAGCACACCGTACACATCGCCATGGTGGGCAAATATGTGGATCTGACCGAATCCTACAAATCTCTCAGTGAAGCCCTGAAGCACGCCGGCATCCACACCGAAACCAAGGTGTGCATCACCTATATCGACAGCGAAAACATCGAAACCGAAGGCACGGACTGCCTGAAAAACTTCGATGCCATCCTCGTGCCCGGCGGTTTCGGCGTGCGCGGCGTGGAAGGCAAAATCGCCGCCGCCCGCTATGCCCGCGAAAACAAAGTGCCCTATTTGGGCATCTGCCTCGGTATGCAGATTGCGCTCATCGAGTTTGCCCGCCACATGGCCGGCATGGAAGGCGCCAACTCCACCGAATTCGATTTGAAAACGCCCTATCCCGTGGTGGCGCTGATTGATGAATGGCAAACCGCCGACGGCGCGGTGGAAAAACGCGACGAACACGCCGATTTGGGCGGCACCATGCGCTTGGGCGCGCAGGAAGTGGCGCTTGCCGACGGCAGCCTGGCCGCCGCCATCTACGGCAGCACCAATATCAAAGAACGCCACCGCCACCGCTATGAAGTAAACAACCATTTCGTTCCGGCGCTGGAAAAGGCCGGGCTGGTGATCAGCGGCGTATCCGGCGGGCGCGAATGCTTGGTGGAAACCATCGAGCTGCCGCAGGGCACGCATCCTTGGTTCTTCGCCAGCCAGTTCCACCCCGAATTCACTTCCACTCCGCGCAAAGGGCATCCGCTGTTCACCTCGTTTGTGAAAGCTGCCTTGCAGCATAAAGAGTAAGTAAGATTGCAATGCCAGAGGCTACCTGAAAAACCGATTGCAAACGCAGCCGAGCTTTTCAGGTAGACTTTTGTTTGGTTGGCAGGCCGGGCGATTATGCCGATGATTGGCTATGCACAGATGATTGTTCGGCTGGCCACTATTTGCAGCAATCAGGAAAAAATACATGACCGAGCCAGAGTTGTTACGGCGTTTTGACCAAGCATTAACCGATATTGCCCAACTCGCTCGCCGAAGCGATTGGCGAACAACATTGGAAGCAGGCTTTTTTCGATCGGGCTCTGCAGACCTTGGCAAACGAATCGCTGCCGGAGCGTGAGCGCTTGCAGCTGGTGTGCGAGCAAACCCAGGTGTTCGGCGGCATGGGCTCTTGGAATGATTCCCCGCCGTTCTCCGCAGCTGAGCATGGTCTGCTCACTGAATTTGAAACGGCTACCGAGGCGCTGTATGAAATACGTTCGTTGGCCATGGTGCATTTGAGGCGTAAGGGCTGGCAGCGGGGGTAGGGCGGATGCTTGGTGGTGTACGCTCTAATGTAGAACCCATTACGGGGATATGGATTGGAATTAAAAGGCTACCTGAAAAATTTCAGGTAGCCTTTTGCTTGGCGGATGATGTTTACTTCAGTGGATCCAACAGGCCGCTCAAGTTTAGCAGGAACAGCAGGGTAAACCCGGTGAGGTAGATGAGGCCGATGATGGCGAGGAAGTTCATGCCGGCGGTGAGTTTATGGCGTTCGTCGCCTTTCACGAGGCGGTAGTTGAGCCAGGCAAACACTGGGGCGGAGAGGAAGGCGGTGATCATGGCGAATTTGAGCAGTTCGGCCATAGCGCTGTTGAACCAGAAAATCACTGCCAATCCGGAGCCGGCCACCCAAGTATTCCAGGCAAAAAGCTCGATATTGCCGGTTTTGTCTTTGCCGCGCAGCAGTCGGATGGGTTCGGCGATGGCGCGTGCATAGCCGTCTACCACGGTAATCGTGGTGCCGTACATGCAGGCGAAGGCGATGAAGGCCACCAGCGGTTTCGACCAGCTGCCAATGGTAACAGCATACATATTGATTAGCTGGCTCACGTATTTGCCGCCTGCCATCTGCACTTCTTCGCCGTTGCCATATTGCACATATGCACCCAAGGCGAGGAACACCACGGCCAGCACTGCACTGGTGATGTAGCCGACGTTGAAATCGAAAATGCCGTCGCGGTAGCTGGAAGGATTGAGCCGTTGTTTTTCGGTTACCCATAGCGAATTGATGGCCGAAATTTCAATCGGCGCCGGCATCCAGCCCATCAGCGCGATGAGGAAGCCTAAGGCGGTGAATGTCCACGGAGTAGGCTCGATAAAGTCGGGCTTCATCTGCATGCCGCGCGACATGGCGATGGCGGCTGCGGCCACGGTGGCGATGGTAAGGCTCACGATGATGATTTTGGAAACATTATCCAAAGCCTTGTAGCGCCCGCTGGCCAGGATAATCAGGCAGGAGGCCATAATCAGCGCGGAGATTGCGCCTACATCCAACGTTAGCGAAGGAATCGCCATTTTGACGATGGCGGCGGTTACGATGGCCACTGCGCCGGCGTTAATCGTGGCCGATGCCACGCACAAAATCAGGAACACCCACAAATAAAAGCGGCTTTTCTCGGCATAGCCTTCAATCAGGCTTTTGCCCATGTCCAGCGTGTAGTGTGCGCTGAAGCGGAAAAACGGGTATTTAAACAGGTTGGTGAGGATAATGATCAGCGCCAACTGCCAGCCGTAGAGCGCGCCGGCCTGGGTGGAGGCAATCAGGTGTGAACCGCCCACCGCTGCCGAGGCCATCATGATTCCGGGGCCCAGCGCGTTGATGCGGCTTTTCCAAGTTGAAGCGTGTGCGTGGTGTTCAGACATAAAATTCCCGCCTGGTGAGGCGTCCTTCACGAAAAAAAAGGCGCATTTTAACGTAAATCAAAACGCGCCCTAATAAATATTTGGCTATTTTATATTTTATTTAATCAAAATTATTCTATTTCAAGCAGAAATTGGTGTATTGCAAGCATAATGTGCTATGAAACTTTTTTCAGGTAGCCTGGTATCGCTTTTTACTTGCCGTTAGCCGTGCCAATAGTAGCGGACGATGTGGAAGAAAATCGGTGCGGCAAAGCAGATGGAGTCCACGCGGTCGAGCATGCCGCCATGGCCACGGATCATGTTGCCCCAGTCTTTCACGCCGTAGTCGCGCTTGATGGCAGACATCACCAGCCCGCCGAAGAAACCCATCAGGCAAATAGTGAAACCGATGGCGGCAGCCTGGCCGTGGCTAAACGGGGTAATCGGCGACATCAATGCGGCAAGCGCGGTGGCAGACAAAATGCCGCCCACCGTGCCGGATACGGTTTTAGACGGGGAAAGCGAGGGCATAATTTTGGCACCACCCACCAATTTGCCCCAAACGTATTGCAACACGTCCGAAGCTTGTACCACACCGATTAGGAAAATCAGCAGCAGGATATTGCCGCTGCTGTCGAAGCCGTCCAAATTCAGGAACATCAGGGCTGGCACATGGGAGAGGCAGAAGATGCAGATCATCGCCATCCACTGCGTTTTGGCGGCGCGTTCGAGGAAATGGGCGGTTTGGCCGCTCAGGCTGGCAATAATCGGCAACACCAGAAAGCCGTACACGGGGATGAAAATGCTGAACATGCCGTACCAGCCGTCATAAACAAAATAATATTGCACCGGCAGCAGCAGGTAGAAGCAGGTGACCATGCTGTAATAATCGCTGCGGCGGCGGTAAACGAGGGTCATGAATTCGCGCAAGGCGGCAAACGAAATCAGGAAAAACAACACCACCGTACCGGCTTTGCCGAACCAGAAGGCGGCCAGCAGCACCAGCGTCATCAACCACCAAGCGTAGATGCGGGCGTTGAGGTTGGCGATGGTAGCATTGCCTGCGCCGTTTTTGCGTTTCAGCCATTGCCCGATGATGCTGGCGAAAATCAATACGGCAAACACGCCGGTAAAGATATAGCCTGCCTGCGGGGTCAGATGGGCGGCGGTTTGTTCGGTAATGATTTGGCTGGATGTGTTGGCAAAGCTCATGATGCTTCTCCTGTGTTTTGGTGCGGCTCAGCGTGTTTGTTTGGGCGAACCTCGCTCCGTTCGCTTTCAGACGGTTTTAAGGCCAGCAGGGCTTCGCGGCTACGGGCGAGGAAGGCTTCTTTGTCTTCATCTTCGCGCAGGGTCAGCGGTTCGCCAATATGGACTTCACACAACAGCGGCACGGGCAGCACTTTACCTTTGGGCAGGACGCGGTTGATGTTGTCTATCCATATCGGCACAAATTCGGTATCCGGTTTGCTTTTGGCTAGATGGTAAATGCCTGATTTGAATGGAAGCAGGATTTCGTTTTCGTCCGTATTGCGTGTGCCTTCGGGGAAAATAATCAGCGAATCGCCCGCTTGGAGCGCATGGTTCATCTGCTCGGTAATCAACTGCGGATTGTCGCTGTGGCGCGGAATCAAGAGCGCGTTGAAGACGTTTTGGATGATGAAGCGTTTGAGTTTGTTGGTCAGCCAGTAATCCGAGCCGGCCACGGGGCGCGCGGAAAGCCGCCAGTGTCGCGGCAGGGAAATCCACACCAGCAAGAAATCGCCGTGGCTGCCGTGATTGGCGTAATACACTTTTTGCTGCGGATCGAACGCCAGCTCGTGCGGACTTTTGGGCTGAACCCCGGTGAGGAAGGATACCGACAGATACAATGCTTGGTCGGTTAGCCAGGCAAGTTGTTTTTTAAGAAAGTTTTTCATGGCATCAGAGGAGTTGGATCAGGAATATTGTTGATTGTGCAGCGGTTAGATACAAGCTTTTGCGCCATAAGGCGAGTGCGCCCGATACACGTTGCGGCATATTGTGGCTGTCTGCAATGCGGCGCAAGCCGGTTTGCCGTAAAGTTTGGTCGAAGGCTTCGGGCGTGTAGCGGCCGTCGGCGAAATCTTGGAACACGCGGCGGTCGAACTCGATGCGGATGTAGCAGTATAACAGCGCTGCGGCCACAATCAGCTGCACTGCCGCCCACGCGCCG
Source organism: Eikenella sp. HMSC061C02 (assembly GCF_001809035.1). NCBI lineage: Bacteria > Pseudomonadati > Pseudomonadota > Betaproteobacteria > Neisseriales > Neisseriaceae > Eikenella > Eikenella sp. HMSC061C02. Next base: position 15,883 of record NZ_KV795513.1, on the reverse strand, counting down.
CCCTGTTGTGCCGACAAAGCCAGCAGCAAGGCATTGAATGCGGCGGTATGGCGGGCGGTGGCGAGCAGGCGAGCGGTAACTAGGCTGTCGGTTGCTGGTATCGTGTTCATGGGTTTTCCTTTTGATCTGCGCCGAAGTTTTTCAGGTAGCCTGCTGCTGCTTCTACTGCCTTGGCCGTTTCCTGCGGCAGCACCATCTGCGGGCGGGCCTGTTTCAGCTCCGCCGTTGCCTGCGCCAAATCCCGGCAGCCGCCGTAAACCAGCAGCCAAGTAAGCACCACCGACGCGCTGCGTCCGTAGCCCAGCGCGCAACAGGTCAGAACCTTGCCGTGTTGCCGGCGCAATGCTTCCAGCAACAAAGCCGCCTGCACCAAATCGTTTTCAGACGGCGCAACCATATCCAATAGCGGCAAAGTGCGGTATGCGCCGTGATAACGAGGACGGGGATATTCGGCGCATACGTCCAATACGGCGGGGAGGCCGTCTGAAATTACCAGGGGTTGCGGAGATTTAGCTTGTGAAGCGGATTTTTGTGGCAAAAAATGGTAGATGCAAGGCAAAAAGCGCAGCAAGGTTGAACATCTTGAGAGCATTTTTAACGCAGCAGATGCCGTTTTTTTCCCAAAAACTCCGCCGCAATGCTGAATCTCCGCAACCCCTGAGATACTGCCAATCCACACATCATCGCGCACCTGCGCCGTCTTCGCCTTGCCACGCAGCCAATAAGCCATGTTCAGCCGCACGCCTGCCAGATAAGGCAGCAGCAAAATCGTTGCCGCCGCCGACAGCCTGCCGTCTGCCTGTTTTTGGAACACCGCGTTGCCGGTCAAATAGGCGAAAGCAACCACCAATAACGATACGCTGACCCACAACATCCACAACCACGCGCCACCGAACAAAGCAGGCAGAGCCGACAATACCGCGCCCGCCAGATACAGCATGGCGATTTTGATTTCGCGGGAACGTGTTTCGGGGGAGATTTTGGCTTTACCGGAACTCAGCTTTGCTTCGCAAGATACCGTTTTCAGGTAGCCTGTTTGTTCAGCTGGCTGTACTACAAACAAATCTCGCCTCTTGAACGGCGATACGCCGTATTGCGGTATTGCCCACAACACCAGCCAGCCCAACAGCGCACCGGTCGGCACGTCGATAAAATGGTGTTGGTAAGTCGTCAGTACCGACAAAGCAATCAGGCTTTGCCACAGCAAAATCGGCAAACGGATTTTAGGAAATCGCGTCCAATAAAATGCACCGACAATGATAGACAGCGCGATATGCAGCGATGGCGCTTGGTTGTACGGCAAGTCAAACGCTACCAACGAATCAAAAAGCCAACCCCACAGTCCGTCGGTAGGCGGCTTCTGCCAGCTGAAATGCAGCGGGAACAGCATGAAGCAAGTGGTAGCAATGATTTGCGCCGCCACCAGCCGTGCGACGTAGCGGTTTTGTTCGCCCGCATCTCGACAAAGGAAAAACGCCGCCGCATACATCAGGTTCAGCGACCAATAAGGCACAATCGTCCACGCCCAAAACGGAATGCCGCGCTCCCACGCAAAAGCGACTTCCGGCACATAGGCCAGCGATGCCGCGTAATGGTTGGACAGGCCGTAGCTGGTGTAGAACAGCGCACCGACCAAGGCAAGCTTGAGTAGAGAGGTTTTCAGGGTGGGTTTCATGGAGTGGATTGTAAACGTTCGGTGCAAATCAGATGAAATCCGCTTTCAATACAAGGCATGCCAATGTGGTGGCAGAAATTAAGTTAATTTTCCATATCAGAAGCATAATATTATTTTACTGTTATATTGGTTGCATATTCTTGCCGGAGGAATACAATAGCGCCCGCTGCCGGGCAGATTATTCATTTGCTTTAGGAGCAGCGCAGGCAGCTTGAGGCTACCTGAAAAATTTCTTGATGCTCAATTAGGAGTCATAACCATTATGAAACTATTATCTGTTGTTACTGCGGCTGCACTGGCTGCCGTTTCCCTGAGTGCTGCGGCTGCGCCCGGCGGCATGGTTTCCTACACCTGCGACAACGGCAAACAGTTGAACGTGTTGTATGAGTTCAACCGCCAAGGCAAGCCGGTAAGCGCTGCGGTGAATGCCGCCGGTACGCAGGTAAACCTGGCTTATAACAGAAGACAGTCCGACAGCACCGGTACCACCTTCAGCAACCGTCGCGGCTACTCTCTGTCTGCCGGCTACATCGACAGAAACACCCACACCACCTCCGATGTGGTGGGTTTGACCGCTCCTGGCGGCCGTTTCGTGGTGAAAAACTGCTCACCTGTGAACGCCAGCAACTAAGATTTTTCGATAAAAGGCCGTCTGATTTTCAGGCGGCCTTTTCTTATTTTATTTTTTCACTGCCAGGCTAACGGTGAAAATACCGTCTTCGTCTATCCATTGGCGGATTTTTTCAAAACCGGCTTGCTCAACCAACTGATCCATTTCCTGCTGGCTGCGGCGGCGCATTACCCAATTGGGGCTGCCCGCTTTGTGGCTGGTCAGCGCGCGCGCAATCATTTCGAGCTGCGGATGCCACGGCTGTCCGGTGTAAATCAGGTAACCACCTGTTTCAATCGCATCGCCGAAGCCGTAGAGCGAGTTCAAAATCAAATCGTTGTCGGCAAACAATTCGTGCAAACCGGAAACAATGCCGAGCGTCGGACGCGGTTGCAAATCCTGATAGTTGGCGCGGTCGTAGGCATTGACTTCGTTAAAAGTAACCGTGTCTTGCAGGCCGCGTTCGGCAATCAGCTTGCGGCCGGCTTCGACGTTAATCGGGCTGTAATCACGCAGGCGCACAGAATCGGGCAACGTGTCGGCAGTCAACGCGTCAAGCACATAGCGGCCGTGTCCCGACGCAATATCGAGAACGTGTACCGGTTTGCCCGCTTCGCGCAGCTTGGCAGAGGCCGTCTGAATCGCTTTGCCGATATTGATTTTGCGTTGACGGATACCGCGCCAGCCGATGGCGTTCAGATAATGTTTGTCCACCGCCACACCAAAGGCATTGCTGCCTTGCGGCTGGTTGCGGTACACATAATCCAGCGTGCTGCCGGAGTCGTAGCCGGTTTCTTTGCCGATTTTCAAACCTTCGCTCCAACGCGCGCCAAGATCGAGGGAGGCGCGGTAAACCGCCCAAAATGCGCCGCGCGGCGACCAGATGGGTAAAGGTGTGGCCAGTTCGTCGGCTTCACGGCGGCTGTCGCCGTGTAGGTGCTCTTGGGTCAGATCAATCGGTAGGGGTGGGTTGTCGAAACGCTGGCGGATAAAGCGGCGCATTTCGACAAAGGCGATTTCACGGTTTTGCTCGCCCAAGGTGTCGTGATAGAAGCCGGGCAGGATATGGCGTTCTTTGATGCGGCTGCTCAGGCGGTTGTAGAAATCGTGTTGCGGTTTGTGGTGAACCACCCAATCGCTGCCTGAAATCAAAAGCTGTACAGGCGTGGTAATGGCTTGCGCGTCGGCGACGACGCGTTCGGCGGCCTCATATAAACCGAGCAGAATGCGCACGGAAATGGCGCGGGTGATGAGCGGATCGTTGTCGTAGCTGGTTTGGCGTTCTTGGTTGTGGGTCAGGTAGTGGGCTTTGACGTAGCTGTTGACAAAGAAATTGCCGCGCCATTTCTGCATGATTTTCAGACCCGTGCGGGCAAAAGGGACGTAGAGTTTGACTTTGAATGCGGGCGATGCCAATACGGCGCAGCGGATTTTCGGCGCGTAGTCGTGCAGCCAAGTGGACACCAATACCGCGCCGACGCTTTGCGCGATCACGCAGATGTTTTCAGGCTTGATGCCGTATTCGCTTTGGATGTGGCGGATAAAGTCGTCCACGTCGGCAACGGAAGTACCGATGCTGGGGCTGTCGCCGCGTTCGCCGGGGCTGTGCCCATGACCGCGCGCGTCCCATGCGAAATAGGCAAAATCGTCGAAACCGAGTTCGTCGGCAACAAACATCATCCGGCCGGAATGCTCGTGGCCGCGATGGAACAACACGATGGCTTTATCGGAAGAGCCGTCGGCAGCGGGGCGGTAGCGGTAGAAAAGTTTGGTGCCGTCTTGGGTGGCGAAGTGTTTTTGCTGTTCCTGCATATGTGTACTCCTTGGTGAGATACATTTTAAAGAGGCTACCTGAAAAGCGGTTTGATGCGTTTTCAGGTAGCCTTTAACAGTTAAGATTGGCTGCCCAAATGTTTATCTGGGCGGGTGAACAGGAAGACGAATAAGGAAGTGAGCGCGCCCAGCGTGTCGGAGAGCATGTCTTTTTGCGCGTCCCAAATATCGCCTTGTGAGCCGAGCACTTCTATGCCGGCCTGGCCGCCGTCGATTACGGCATACTGCCATTCGATGATTTCGTAAGCTGCGGCCACGCTCATGATGAAGAACAGGGAAAAGAATAAGGCAATCGGCACACGGCAGAGTTTGCGGCGCAGCAGCCATTCGGCCATCGGGTAGGCGTAGAAGCCGATGATGTAGTGCCCAACGCGGTCGAAATGGTTGCGTCCTTCGCCCAAAAACGGGGCAAGTAGGCGGTTGGCCCAATCGAAGGGCACGTCGGCGAAGGTGTAGTGTGCGCCAATGGTGTGCATAATCAGCCAAAAGCTCATGAATACATAAGCCAAATTGCTGAAACGGAAGCGGCGGTAAGTGGCGATGAGTGCGACAAATACGGCGGATACGGGGATGATTTCGGCATACCAAACGGCGCGGTCGGACGGGTTGATGCCCGACCAAACGATGAGTGCGGCGATGAAAATGGTGAGGAAGAGGGGGATGATGGGGAAGGATTTTTGCATAGGGTTGATGTGTGGGGATAAATGTTGACCGATTTTAATTTTGTTGGGTGGCTTTCAGGTAGCCTGTATGGGAGGCTACCTGAAAAAATCAATAATTCAAATTCCTTTGAAGATGTTTCAGCATCACAATCACAAACAGGGCGGTTGCGAAGGATAGCATAAACATCAGCACGGCGGCCGGAGTCGAACGCGGGATAGACTGCACGGCCATCACCAGCAACCAAACGGTTGCCCCGGCAAAGGCGAGTGCGGTGGTGCTGAAAAAAGCCACGGCAAACCAAACCCAAATTTTGGTAACGCAGCGTTCAAAGCGGCTGTATTGCCCGCTTTCCCGCACGGCTTCTAAATAGACATCTAAGAAGACCAAGCCCACGCAGATGGCGGCACCCAACCACAACCCTTTGCTGTGCCAACCGGTTATCCCGGCGAAGCGATAAGTGTAGATAGCGATAAGTAGCAGCAAAAATACCGTCCACGCATTGAATACTTTTTTCATGATTGGGTTTTCAGGTAGCCTTTAAGCCGTTGATGATGCGACGATAGCAGGTGTAAGCCAATGCCGCGCAGGCCAGCCACATCAGGGCGTAGAAAGCGATATGGAAACTGCCTACTGCCGCATACCACACCGCCAGCGCGCCGATGAAGAACGCGCGGTCGCTCTTGCCGAACGGGCCGTCATAGTGCCGCCCGTTGCCATGTACCTGCCCCAGCACACCGCAAAATTCCGTCATGGCCGCCAGCCAAATAAACAGGGCGATTTGCACGCCGCCGAAAGGGGCGATGAAGGCAAAAGGCAAATACAGCGCGGCATCGGCGGCTACGTCTGTGATCTCGTTCAGGTAGCCACCCAAGGCTGATTGTTGGCCAAATTCGCGCGCCAGAATGCCGTCCACCGCGTTCAACGCCATGCGCAGAAATAGCCACACGGGCATGAGCCAAAATAACGCGGGAAGGTGCGCCAAGCAAGCCAGCAGCAGCCCGAGCGCAATCGAAACCGTACAGGCGAACACGGTTACCTGATTGGCCGTTACGCCTTTCTGATACAGCCGCCGCACCAGCGGGCGTAATAGGTTTTGGAATTTAGGTTTGAGGGCGTAGATGCTCATGGTATGCGGTCTCAGTGGTGGGGGCGGTTGTATTATAGATGAAAGCAGTAAATGGTTGCTGTCTGTTGTGTATCAAAAAGAAGTAGTTGGTCGTATTTTTGGTAAGTGCTGGTAGCAGGATGGGTACATTTGTCTGAAATGGTACAACTTGGTTTGTAAGCTGATGGATAATGGGGTTTAGGAATTGTCAGGAATTTGTATATAAGGGTAAAATATGCGGATAATTCAACCCGATGGTTTGCTAGTTGGCAGATTGTTGGGGCATCGATAAATAGTTAAGTTTGAAAGCAACACCGCTGGAAAGGGAAAACAAAAATGTTGATGGCGTTTGTATTGGGATTTTGGTGCCTTTGGATGGGTGAGCGCGAGCCGAGCGTTTTGCTGGAAGGCTTTTTCTTTACTGTTATTGCCATTGCGGCAAATGGGTTTATGCAGTGGCAGATGCCTAATACGGATACGGTATGGGCGTTGCAGTGGGGCTTAGTTTGGGCTTGGGCTGCGCTGATGATGTTTGTGGTGGATACTTTCGGCTCAAACTTAGGTATTCGTTTGGTGGTTGCTTTGGTGGCCGGCGGCGGTTACTTTTGGCTGGAGCAAAACGGCTGCGGTTTGGCCGCTGGCTGGTTGGGTGCAGAGGCAAAATGTGTGCGGGAGGCTGTAACAGCTTCACAATTCAGATAAATAGCAAGATATTGGCTGTATTTATAAAGGCTACCTGAAGTTTTAGCTTCGCAGAAACCACGCTGCGTTGCATTCTTTGGTAGCCTTTAGTATAGCGTTGGCGTTATTGCGGTATCTTTGGTGGTTTACTGCTTTGGATGAGCCATATGCTGTCGCTACCAGATACCATTTGTAGCAAAGGCTACCTGAAAATCTACTGGGGTTTCAGGTAGCCTTTTGTTATGCCGAGGAGGTATATATGTGCCGTGATTCGGTTGGTTATTGCTGCCAATTCATGATAGTTTGAATCTGTATCAGGGCAAGACAGCACAAAATAGTCCATATAAAACGGCATAGGCGTTTTCAGGTAGCCTATGCCGTTTTGATGCCTGTCGGAATGAGCAGCTGCTTACACCACAGCTTCTTCTTTCTGCTTCTGCGGTTTGTGGATGTTTTCGCGAGTGAGACCGAAGAAGAGGAGCAGCGGGCTGGCCACCAGTACGGAGGAGTAGATACCGAACACGATACCGATGGTGAGCGCGATGGCAAAGCCGTGCAGGGCGGCACCGCCGAACACCAGCATGGAGACCACCATGGCTTCGGTGGAGCCGTGGGTGATGATGGTGCGGCTCATGGTAGCGGTGATGGCGTTGTCGATAATTTGCGGGATGGTTTTGCCGCGCATGGCGGGCTTGTGGATATTCTCACGGATACGGTCGAATACCACCACCGATTCGTTCACCGAATAGCCGAGCACGGCCAAGATACCGGCCAGCACAGTGAGTGAAAACTCCCATTGGAACAGGGCGAAGCAGCCGAGAATCACCACTACGTCATGCATATTGGCGATGATGGCGGATACGGCGAAACGCCATTCGAAACGCACGGAGAGGTAGATGATGATACCGATCACCACCATGCCCAAGGCCAACAGGCCGTGGGTAACCAGCTCTTCGCCCACTTGCGGGCCGATGAATTCAACCTTGCGCAGGCTGGCGTCGGCATGGTCTTTGCGCAGCAGCTCCAATACGTTGTTGGAGAGCTGGGCAGAGGTCATGTCTTGGCGGTTGGGCAGGCGGATCATCAGCTGCTTGTTGGTGCCCAAACTTTGCACTTGGGCTTCGCCCATTTTGAGTTCGTTCAGGCGCGTGCGCACTTGGTTCGGGTCAGCGCCTTCTTTGGCGTATTGCACTTCGATAACGGTGCCGCCAGTGAACTCAACCGAGTAGTTGAGCCCTTTGGTAACGAGGAAAAACACGGCGGCGATGAAGGTAATCAGCGAAATCAGAGTGGTGATTTTGCCGTAGCTCATGAACGGGATGTCGTGTTTCAAACGGTGGAAGAAATCCATCTTAGTGCTCCTTTGCGGTAGGCAGGGTGATGCCGATGGACAAATTACTCAGTTTGCGGCGGCGGCCATACCATAAGTTGACAAAGGTACGGGAAACCACCACTGATGAGAACATGGAAGTGAGGATACCGATACAGTGCACCACGGCAAAACCGCGCACCGCGCCGGAACCGAACACCAAGAGGGCAATACCGGCAATCAGCGAGGTGATGTTGGAATCGACGATGGTGTCCCAAGCGTGGCGGTAGCCTTCGCTGATGGCCTGCTGCGGGCTCACTCCGTCGCGCAGTTCTTCGCGGATACGCTCGTTAATCAGCACGTTGGAGTCGATGGCCATACCGAGCGTGAGCGCAATGGCCGCAATGCCGGGTAGGGTGAGCGTGGCTTGCAGCAGCGACAAAATCGCAACCAGGAACAATAGGTTGGCGGTGAGCGCCAGTACGGAGAAGATGCCGAACAGGCGGTAGTACACCACCATAAAGGCAGCCACAACCAAGAAGCCCCACAGCGTGGAGTGGAAACCTTTTTGGATATTTTCCTTACCCATAGACGGGCCGATGGTGCGCTCTTCGATGATTTCCATCGGCGCAGCCAGCGAGCCGGCGCGCAGCAGCAGCGCGGTGTCGTTAGCTTCGGCCACGTTCATGCTACCTGAAATCTGCACATTGCCGCCGGGAATCGGTTCGTTGATGGTCGGCGCGGTAACGATTTCGGCTTTACCTTGGTCGATCAGGATCATGGCGGTGCGGCGGCCGACGTTGTTGCGGGTCAGGTCGGCGAAAATGCTGGTGCCGGCGTTATCGAGCTTCAGGTTTACCGACGGGCGGTTGTCGTGGGTGAAGCCGGCTTGGGCATCGTTGATGTTGTCGCCGGTGAATTCCACCTGTTTGCTCACCAACAGCTGGCCACCTTCGGCGGTGGGCAGCAATTCATAGCCGGCCGGCACGTTGCCGGCTTCCGCCTGTTGCAGCAGCGCGGGGTCGTCGGCCACCATGCGTACTTCCAGCGTGGCGGTACGGCCAATGATGTCTTTGGCTTTGGCGGTGTCTTGCACGCCGGGCAGCTGCACCACGATGCGGTCGGGGCCGGCCTGCTGAATAATCGGCTCGGCCACGCCCAATTCGTTCACGCGGTTGTGCAGGGTATTAATATTCTGCTTCACGGCGGCATCGCGGATTTGCGTTTGGGTAGTTTCGGGCAGGCTCACCACCAAGTTGTTGCCGTCAGCCTTCAATTCCACATCCGGTGCGATTTCTTTTAGCTTAGGCAGGGCAGCTTGCAGGGTGGCTGCATCTTGGAAGGGCACAATCAGCGTGTCGCCGCTGCGGCGCATATTGCCGGTGCGGATTTTGTCTTTACGCAGCTGGCGGCGGAAGTCGCCGGAGATGCGGTCGAAGGTTTTGTCCACTGCCGCGTGCATGTCCACGCGCATGGTAAAGTGCACACCGCCGCGCAGGTCGAGGCCGAGGAACATCGGGTTGGCGCCGAGTTTGGTCATCCAGTCGGGCGTATTGGCAATCAAGTTGAGGGCGATGATGTAGTTGTCGCCCAATTTCTGCTCGATCACGTCGCGGGCTTTGCTCTGCAACTCTTCATTGGGCAGACGCACGCGCAGGCTGCCGTCGGCAATAAACATGCCGTTGTGCTGGATGTTGGCTGCCTTCAGCGCCTCTGCCACGGCTTGTTCGGTGGTTTGATCGATGTGGATCGACTGGCGGTTGGTGGAAACCTGCACGGCCGGGGTTTCGCCATAGAGGTTGGGCAGGGCGTAGATGGCGGATACAACGATAACCAGCCCAATCAGCAGGTATTTCCAAAGCGGATAACGGTTCATAACGGGCTTTCAGAAACGGAAAACGGGCAGCATGGCCGGAATGCGGCTGCTGCGCCGTAGGAAAAGGTTAGTTGTCGAGCTTTTTGATGATGGCGTCGCGGTGGAAATCGACCACGGTGTTGGGGGCAACTTCTAGGCCGATGATTTCTTCGCCGATTTTGGAAACTTTGCCGATCATGCCTGCACCGGTCATCACTTTGTCGCCTTTTTTCAGTTCGCTGAGCATCTCGCGGCGGCGCTTCTCGTCACGCTGTTTCGGCCGGAGAATCATGAAGTAGAGCATGGCGAAGAGGAAAATCAGCGGGAGGAAACTCTGAATGGTACTCATCAGGTCGGGCTGGGCCGCGGCGGCGAGTGGGAAATGCAACATGGGGCAAGACTCCAAAAAGAAAAATGAAAGTGTGCCATTGTAAACGGGCGGCGGGGTTTTTCCAACCCGTGCAACAGAAATTTAAGCGAGGTTGCCATAGGGCTGGAGAATTTTGTGGTGGGAGGGTGTCGGGCGGGCTGAAATTTTGTTGGGTTGGGTTTTATCCCTATCCCTATCAGCGGTATTAACACAGGCTACCTGAAACAATCTGCGATATTGCGGATAGGGGTTTCAGGTAGCCTGTTAGATTTTCAGGTAGCCTTCCTAAGCGGTGGAAAGGCTACCTGAAAATATTCCTGCGCGGGTTTGGCTAATCTAAGGCCAAATGCTGTGCGCTCACACCTTCGGGTGATACGACAAGGCAACCGCCTTCTTTGCCATACCAGTCTTGCAGCACAAAGCGGGTGAAGCTTTGGCCGTTGGGCAGGGTGTGCTGGTGGGTGGCTGGGCGGTGAGTGTGGCCGTGGATAAGATCAGCACCGGGGTGTTGCGCCATCAGGGCGGATACCGCTTCTTCGGTTACGTCGGAAACGGCGCTTTTGCCGTTTTCGGCTTTGCCGCGTTCGCTCATCTGGCGGATTTGCTGCGCCAGCAGGCGGCGTTCAGCCAGGGGCTTGGCGAGGATGACGGCCTGCCATTGCGGCTGGCGCGATTGGGCGCGGAACTGCATATAGGGCAGGTCGGCGGTGCAGAGTTCGTCGCCGTGGGTGAGCAGGTAGGGACGGCCGTAGAGGATAATAGGATGCTGCTCGGGCAGCAGGGTCATGCCGCTGCGGCTGGCGAAGTCTTGGCCGAGCAGGAAATCGCGGTTGCCGGGGATGAAATACACGGGTTTGTGTTGGGCGAATGCTTTTAATTCGGCGGCGATATGGTCGTTAAAGGGAGAGTGATCATCGTCGCCCACCCAGGCGTCGAACAGGTCGCCGAGGATGTAGAGGGCATCGGCCGTGTTTTGCCATTGGTGCAGCTGGCGCAGGAAGAGTTTGGTGAGCTCGGGGCTGTGCTCGGAGAGATGGAGGTCGGCGATAAAGATGGTTTGGTTCATGATTCAGGCGAAAATTTCGGAATAGCGTTCGGGGGAAAAGCCGATGTGGACGCGGCCTTGGTGTTCGAGCACGGGGCGTTTGATTACGGAGGGCTGTGCCTGCATCAGGGCGATGGCGCCTTCGCGGCTGTCGGCGGCAGCTTGTTCGGCCGGGCTGAGTTTGCGCCAGGTGGTGCCTTTGCGGTTGATGAGAACGTCTGCATCAACGGCGTCGAGCCAGCGGGCGAGCTGTTCGGGCGCGGGGGCTTCGGTTTTGAAATTAACGAAGGCGTGGGGCACTTGTTTTTCGTCTAGCCAGGCGCGGGCTTTTTTCACGGTGGCGCAGTTGGGGATGCCGTAGAGGGTGGTCATTATTGTGTATAATCCTTGCCGATTGAAACGCCCGCCATTGTACGGGTAGGATGTTTTTTTGTCATGGCATGGCATAGGCTGTGCCGGATATATTTGATTGTGGAGAATTTATGAAACATTGGATATGGGCGGCCTTGGCTGCCGGGCTGCTGGCCGGTTGCGGCGCGCAGGAAGCTGGCAAGGGGCAGTTTCGAGATGTGCTGGCGCGCTATGCGGCGGCAAATGAAGTGTGCCTGCCGCTGGCTTTGGATGCCGACGGGGCGGCGCCGCTGCTGGGTTCGGAGCGGATTGTGTTGCCGCGCCGCGATACGGAAGACAAACGCATCAACGAAGCGGCCATCAAACAGATGCGGGCTTTGGAGAGTGCCGGATTATATGAGCGCTTGAAAGAGGGAGATGACGATGTGGCGTTGGTTTTCGTGCTCACCGAAAGCGGGCGTAAACATACCCGCGCCGGCTTAAATGGGCCGCTGTTCTGCTTGGGGCATGAGCATGTGGATAAAGTGCAGTACTACACTGAGCCGGCTACCAATGCTGCCGGCCTCACCGTATCCCGCGTGGTATATGAGGGCAGCATCACGATGGATGGCTGGGCAAAACGTCTAGTGCGCCAGGGCAGCGAAGCCTGGCAGAAACGCCTGCCGCTGAAACGGGTGGAACAGGCCACGCTGGTAAAAACCAACGACGGCTGGCGCGATATGCGTGAACTGCCGCCCGCCGAAGGCGTGGCGCAGACCGCGCAGTAGCAAAGGTTTCAGGCTACCTGAAAATAGAATGGCACACTAAAACGGCGGCATGGAAATGTCGCCGTGTGTTTTTCTAAGTGAGATGTCGGACTCAAGAATCCGATCTGCGGCTGTCATGCAGCTTTCAGGTAGCCTTTATAGTGCTGCTTTAAAACGTTTTTTGCGAATCCAGCAAAATGGTTACCGGCCCGTCGTTGCACAGGCTGACCAGCATGTGGGTGCGGAAGCGGCCTTCGGCCACGTTCACGCCGTGGCCGCGTAAGAGTGTGGCCACTTGCTGATACAGCGCTTCGGCCTGTTCTGGGCGGGCGGCTTGGGTGAAGGAGGGGCGGCGGCCGTTTCGGGCGTCGCCGTAGAGGGTGAATTGCGATACCAGCAGCACTTCGCCGCCGGTGTCTTTCACCGACAGATTGAGTTTGCCGGCTTCGTCTTCAAAGATGCGCAGGTGGGCGATTTTATCGGCGATATAGCGGGCGTCGGCCTCGCTGTCTTCGCCGCCCACACCAAGCAGTACGCACAGGCCGTGGGGAATTTGGCTGAACGGTGCATCGGGCGCATCGGCGGCGGCGATGTGGGCATGGCTGACTTTTTGGATAACGGCACGCATGGTTTCAGGTAGCCTTTCTGGTGGTTCCCAAGAGGTAGGGTGCGGCTTGGCCTTGTATGCTGCTTACGGCTTGCCGCTTGGTTGCCTGCCTATTGCTGGGATGATGGTTTAGGGCGGATAGGATAAACAAAAGGCTACCTGAAAATTGATGCGCTCTATTTTCAGGTAGCCTTTTCTCGGCGGGCGCTTAAGCCTCGCCTTGTTCTTGGCTCGGGCTTTCGGCTGAGGTTTGGGTTTCGGCGGCTTGTGCTTCGTCTTCCTCTTCTTCGGCTACGCGCTCGAGGCTGACGAGGGTTTCGCCTTCGTCCAGGTTAATCAGCTTCACGCCGGCGGCGGCGCGGCCGGTTTCGCGGATTTGTTCCACCTTGGTGCGGATGAGTACGCCGCCGCTGGTAATCAGCATCAGGTCGTCACTTTCGCTCACCAGGGTGGCGGCCACTAGGTCGCCGTTGCGCTCGCCGGTGTTGATGGCGATATTGCCTTGACCGCCTTTGTTTTTGCGGCTGTAACTGGCAATCGGGGTGCGTTTGCCGTAGCCGTTGGCGGTGGCGGTGAGCACTTGCAGTTCGCTCTGTTCGCACTCGGGGGCGAAGGTGATAAGGCTGACGATGCGGCCGTTTTCGGGCAGTCTCATGCCGCGCAGGCCGCCGCTGCCGCGGCCGCTGGGGCGTACGCCGTGTTTGCCGCTGATGGGGGCACTTTCGGCGTTGTCGTCTTCCTGGCTACCTGAAATTTCGGTGTCGTTGTCGTCGCCGGTTTCTTCATCGTCGCTGCTGCGCTCCCAATATTCGTTGAAGCGGATGGCTTTGCCGAGGTTGGAGAAGAGCATGATGTCGTTGCGGCCGGAGGTGCGCGCTACACCCACCAGGCTATCGCCTTCTTTGAGGGCGATGGCTTTGATGCCAACTTTGCTCACGTTTTTAAACGCAGAAAGTTGCACTTTTTTCACCACGCCCATAGCGGTGGCGAAGAAAACGTATTCGTCTTCGGGGAAGTCGCGCACGGGCAGGATGGCGGAGACTTTTTCGTTTTCGTCCAGCTGGATAACGTTGTTGATCGGGCGGCCGCGCGAGTTGCGCCCGCCTTCGGGCAGTTTATATACCTTAATCCAGTGGCAGCGGCCGTGGTTGGTGAAGCACATCAGGTAGTCGTGGGTGTTGGCCACAAACAGGGTTTCGATGAAGTCTTCGTCTTTGGTGGCGGCGGCCTGCTTGCCGCGACCGCCGCGCCGCTGGGCTTGGTAGTCGGTGGTGGGCTGGGTTTTGATATAGCCGCCGTGGGTGAGGGTAACCACCATTTCGCGCGGCGGAATCAGGTCTTCATCGGCGATGTCGCCGCCGAACGGGTTGATTTCGCTGCGGCGCGGGTCGCCGAAGTTGGTTTTGATTTCGATGAGCTCGTCATGGATGATTTGGGTGATGCGTTCGGGCTTAGCCAAAATATCCAGGAAATCGATAATCTGCGCCATGATGGTTTTGTAGTCGGCGAGGATGGTGTCTTGGTCGAGGCCGGTGAGGTTGCGCAGGCTCATGCGCAGGATGGCGTCGGCTTGCAAGTCGCTCAAATAATAGCCGTCTTCGCGCAGGCCGAGGTTTTCAGGTAGCCCTTCGGGGCGCGCCATGTTTAAATCCAAATCGGTGCGGCTGAGCATATCGCCCACTAGGCCGGACTGCCACGGCCGCGCCAGCAGTTTGGCTTTGGCTTCGGCGGCATCAGCGGATTCTTTGATGAGCTGAATCATCGGGTCGATATTGGAAAGCGCCACGGCTTTGCCTTCGGCGATGTGGCCTTCGTGCCGCGCTTTTTTCAGGCGGAATAAGGTGCGGCGGGTAACCACTTCGCGGCGGTGGCGCAGGAATTCGGCCAGAATCTGCTTTAAATTCAACAGGCGCGGCTGGCCGTCGACCAGGGCCACCATATTGATGCCGAAGCTGTCTTGCAGCTGGGTGAGTTTGTAGAGCTGGTTGAGCACGACTTCGGCGTTTTCATTACGCTTCAGTTCGATGACCACGCGCATACCGGATTTGTCGGATTCGTCGCGCAAATCGGAAATGCCTTCCAGCGTTTTCTCGCGCACCAGCTCGCCGATTTTTTCCACCAGCTTGGCTTTGTTTACCTGATAGGGGATTTCATCGATGATGATGGCTTCGCGCTCGCCGTGTTTACCGATGGGCTCGATGTGGGTTTTGCCGCGCATCACCACGCGGCCGCGGCCGGTGCGGTAGCCTTCGCGCACGCCGGCGAGGCCATAAATGGTGGCGCCGGTGGGGAAGTCTGGGGCTTTGATGGTGTCGATGAGCGCGTCGATAGACGTGTCGGGATCGGCCAAGAGTTGCAGGCAGGCATCCACCGTGTCGCCTAAATTGTGCGGCGGGATGTTGGTGGCCATGCCCACGGCAATACCGGCCGAACCGTTGGTCAGCAGGGCGGGGAAGCGGGTGGGCATCACCAGCGGCTCTTGTTCGCTGCCGTCGTAGTTCGGGCCGAAGTTTACGGTATCTTCTTCAATGTCGGCCAGCATTTCGTGGGCGATTTTCGCCATGCGGATTTCGGTGTAACGCATGGCTGCCGCGCCGTCGCCGTCCACCGAGCCGAAGTTGCCCTGGCCGTCTACCAGCATATAGCGCATGGAGAAGGGCTGCGCCATGCGCACGATGGTGTCGTACACCGCGGAATCGCCGTGCGGATGGTATTTACCGATAACGTCGCCCACGATACGGGCGGATTTTTTATAAGACGAGTTCCAATTGTTTTTCAACTCGTGCATGGCGTAGAGCACGCGGCGGTGCACGGGTTTCAGGCCGTCGCGTACATCGGGCAGCGCGCGGCCGACGATTACAGACATGGCGTAATCGAGATAGCTTTTGCGCATTTCCTCTTCGAGGCTGACGGGGATAGTTTCTTTGGCAAACCGGTGGTCGTGGGTGCTGCTCATGGAGATTTAAAGCCCAATCGATTAAAACGCGTTATTTTATCACATAATCAATCATCAAGACGGCTGCCATAGATAAA
>NZ_KV795512.1:0-8839 GCF_001809035.1 Eikenella sp. HMSC061C02 | reverse complement strand
GCTCTCTGGCATAGTTAAAGATGGCGCTGAGATATGGGCTGCGCCCCGCAAGGTGTACATGCTTACTCGAGCGCATGAACACGCGAATTGCTGCAAGGTTCCCCTCGGCATAGGAACTCAAGGCGGCGCACTAGGTAATCTACAAATCCTTAATCAAGCCATCTCTTTGAAATGGCTCTGTTAAAAATTCGCCTCGGCTTTTACTCGCCAATTTTGTTCTGCTGCCCGCTAGGGCTTATCGGCCTTGCCCCCAGCTTTTAAACTGGGCTTGCCCTCTTGTATCCCGCTAGGGCTTGACTCGTGCGGTCTGTTTCGTATTTCGTTGGGCGTAGTATAGAAAACTAAACATATTAAGTCAAGCGTACTAAACAAAATTAGTATAGAAAACTATACTTTTCTTTGATTTAAAACAGAATTTATTTTTCACAGACAACAAAAAAGCCGCGCATGGCGGCAACAGTCAACTACTGGTTTACAGTTGGATGGGATTTGACGGGTAAAAGAAAAGCCCGCGCGGGGCGGGCTGGTGGATTATTCGTGCAGGTGGGAGCTTAATATATCGACAACGTGGGCATCTTGGTCGTGTTTATCTAAGATGTTGAGTACCGGAATCAGTACGGAAAGCACAGTGTAGATTTGGAACGTTGTCAGTAATGCCAAAAAAGCCATCGATACCGCCCGGAGTAGATGCATGTAGGATAGCGCTAAAGGAATCTGTTTGACCAAAGGGGCTAGTATCCCAACCAACAATACAGCTACAAGAACGGCAATGGAATGGATAACTGGGGAGAAAAGCTGCTTAAACCCTTTGCGGTAGATAGGGTCGGCAGATGACTTGGTGTAGGGGCTTTTTAGCCTGTCTGGATAGATGATGGCCAACCATACTCCGGCAACGGCAAAAATAATGGACGCGGTGGAGCGGAGTGCTTCGTAAAGCGCCCACTGCTCACTAAACCTGACTGCTGTACCATAAAATGCGGCGGCGCTGACGATTGCCACAGACAGCAGTATGAATATCCATTTAACCCACATTTGCCGTATATTCAGATATTATTAACTCTTTGGATTTTAACATAATATCAAGAATCTGAATAGCCTGGTAAATGCCTTTTACCTTGTATAACCCATTGGCTGGAATCGTTTTGGTAACGATGTTTCCATGTATCCAATAGGTCCTCGAATCACCACGAAGCACGAACCCGCAATTATCCTGTTCCGGGTCTATCGCAGCCTTCTTCCACCCGGTAATCCATTTTTTTAGGTCTTGCGCATTTCTAAAACCTGCACTAGTTTCCGTTTTAATTCTGATGGTCTCTAAGGGTGCAAATAACCCCGTATTCCCAAACAGCTTGGGAAGATATTTTTCCAATGCTCCTTTTGACGTGCCCTTCGTTACCTTGACGGTACAATTATTTTTAATACGGATAATTTGGTCGTAATTTTTAATTACATATTCTACTTCTGAAGGGCTTTTCAGCAGCTTGCAAACAAAACGCGGAGTGATTGTTCCGGGAATCTTCTTAGGTAGTTTAAATTCTGTTCGTTCAATATTAAGCTCTTCATTTTCTTCGTCTATTTTTACCACCTTCTTTTCTACAACTTTAGGGTTAATCCATAAGAAGTTCTTAATATACAATTCAAACGATTCCCTCCCTGCAAATGAAGCGCCTGTCGGCATAAGCGTTGCATAGAATCTCTTTTCAGGGCAGATAAGAATATAGCTTACGAAACCAAAAGATTTTCCTTTGGATGCTGTCAATTCTTCTGATTCTATCTTCCCAATCTTGCTTGATAAATTAAGCGACACAACCTCATCAGACGATGCTTTATCGGTCTTATTCCAAAGGGATATAATCCAAAACTCATTATTGTTCTCAATATCTAAAATGAAGGTTGTCGGCTCTTCATCTTCGTTCGAGATGCCTGTTTCTTGAATAGATTTTCCTGATACATACTCTTTCAAGTCATGTAATGTTTGTAATATACAATCATGCCCTTGCGGATTCTTGTGCGAGCCATTGAAATATCCGCATTGTTCAATCTTGAAATATCTTAATCTGAAGTCAGTAGACATCTAAATTCCTTATTATAAATAGATATTTATAAAATATTACTTTAATATATAACTGCATAAATTTAATTCACAGGTTTATACGCCACATCAATCGTAAACTTTGTTTTTCTTAGCTTCTGGTTTATCAAATATATTTCATGCCATGCCTTGCTTAGATAACGTTGCCGCAGCATCGGGATTTTAGATAGCTGGCATGGCATTGGAATATTTCGCGCACACCACAGCCGCAATAGCGTGGCTTCGTCATCGATTTGGATATGCTTTAAGATTAAGCCGCTTGAACCAACGGGTAATAGATACCTTGGATCTGGGTTGGCAAAATGCTTACCAGATCCATCAAAGTCATACAGCACATTTGGCTTAAGGTTTTTGTAATCCTCTTTTCTACGCGGCGCAGATACTTCGCCAAACCACTCAAAGTACAGTGTTGCCGTTCTGTAGTGTAGTTCGTGAACCTTCAGCTCTCCTTGTACGCCTAGGAAATTCATGCCGGCATCGTAATCTCCGGGCGACCAAGGAGAATCAAACCGCTTATTTTTGAGAATCTCAAAAGTCCTATCGATATTATCGCGCCGCATTAGCAACATTTTTAATCCAACACACTCCACCAAAACACGCGGCCTATGACTTGGATATCGGATGCATCGACTTCTTCGTCTGGGTGCTCCTCTTCATTGTAGCTATGGATACGGATTCTGTTGCCGGGCAGGCGGTAAAGGATTTTGGTGCGTAGCCAGCCGTCATGATTGATGGCGTAAATCTTGCCGTCTTTAATGTGCTTTTGGCTGGTGTCCACACCAAGCGTA
Source organism: Eikenella sp. HMSC061C02 (assembly GCF_001809035.1). Classification (NCBI taxonomy): domain Bacteria; kingdom Pseudomonadati; phylum Pseudomonadota; class Betaproteobacteria; order Neisseriales; family Neisseriaceae; genus Eikenella; species Eikenella sp. HMSC061C02. The sequence continues at coordinate 5,959 of NZ_KV795512.1, read as the reverse complement.
GCGCCGTCCGGGAATACCGGCTCCATGCTGTTGCCATCAGCGGATACACATACCACGTCTTTAGGGTTGATGCCTTTGCGGCGCAGGCTGGATTCGTGAAAGCGCAGTTTGTAGCCGTTGAAGTCGGATGCTTCAAACGAACCTGACCCGGCGGCCAATCTTACTTCTTTCAGGAACGGCACTTCACATTCCGCATCGTTGAGCGGCGTGCCGTCCTGCCATGTTTCTACCACGGCGAAAGCGGTGGCGTTGGATTCTATCGGTTTGCTGGTGGAGTCTGCCTGATATTTTTCGCCCGTACCATCTGCCAGCCATTGGGTAGAGAAGCGGGTTTTCTTTCCGAAGGCTAATAACGGCTTCGCGCCTAACCCGGTGCTTCCATTAAACCATTGTCCAACCAGTCCTTTTGATACTCCGGCAAAGTCTGCAAGCTGCTGCTGTGTGGTTAAACCATGCTCAGCCATCAGCTCTTCTAATCTGTCTTTAAGCGTATTCATTTCAATATCCTATCAAATCGTTTAGCAGTCTAAACGAAATATTGTTTAGGGTGCTTGACTTTTGTATGTTTAGTAACCTATACTTTAGTCAAGTTTTCTAAGATGAAAGAAGAAAATGAAACATATTGAGTTTATTGAACTACTAGGCGGCACGTCCAAAGTGGCCGGCTTGTGCGGTATTTCCAAAGGGGCAGTATCCCAATGGAAAAAGAACGGTATCCCATTGGCACAAAACAATTATCTGAAAACCAAATTCCCTAAAGAGTACAAGAAAATCTTTGGGGCTAGGCCATGAAACGAGAAAAGTGCACTGAAGAGGTCAAGCTCCACCTACCGGAGAAGCTCAAGGCTGACTTGAAAACGCTGGCCGCTATCCGTGGCTACGATTCTCTTAGCCCGCTGATTCGCCAACTGCTCCGCGAAAAGCTGTATGGAGAGGTTACGGCGAAGATGCCTTTTGGCTTGGACTGACAGCATGGGGCAAAGTTCCACAGTCCATGCAGAAGATGATTAAGGTTTCGTTCGGCATGGGCGCAAAATCTCAAGCTGACTACGAAGAGCAGCTACAGCAGGCGTTTGCTATCCACGGGGAACGAGTAGTCCACACCCAAACAGATAAAGGGCTGATGTACTGGATGGAGGAAATCCGCAAACTGGCGGGGGAAGATTTCGAGTTGTTGTTTGAACGGTTGTAATGGTTTTGTTAAGATTGCGTTTACAGTCTTAACTTTTTTGGAGAGATGGTATGAAGAAAATTATCTTGGCGGGTTTTATTGCTTTATTCTTGGCAGCATGCTCCGACCCTAAATCCATTGTTTTAAACAATAAAGAGGATGTAGAGCTTCATTCTAGCGAGTTGAAAACATTAAACGACGAGGATAAACAATTGTTGGCATCATATATTATCCGCGTGGAGATGAGTAGGATAATGCCTGGCCTGTCAAATAATGACGGATATGGCGTAACTGTTGGTGAAGCTATTGAGAGACAAAAGAGATTTATAACCGAACAGGAAAAAGCAGAAGCCGAACGTAAAAATGCAGAGCAAAAGGCACAGCAGGAATATACTCAAAAAGAAACTTTAATGAATGCTGCCGCCTCATTTGTTTTTGTATCGCATGAGAAAAAAGTTGATGAGTACGACAGCATAACCGCTGAAGTGGTATTTACTGTTACCAATAAATCGGATAAAGACATCATTGGAACAAAAGGCACGGCCATTTTTTACGACAAATTTGGGGATGAGTTATACCGAACAAATTTAAAGCTTGATTTTTCTGATATTGGCGGCGTGCTCCCGGTTGGGAGGGATTATACTTTTGATGGCAGCACCCCAATCAATCGGTTTATGGATAATGCGATGAAATTTGCCAGCACCCCGACATCCGAACTAACGTTTAAGTATCAGCCGGAAGTGGTTTTATTTAAGGATGGTACTTCTATCAGAGCGGAATAAACCCATCATAATAGCATTTAAACTGAAACCCCTTGCATTCGCAGGGGGTTTTGTTTATGATGAGCGCACTACTAATTGTCTAGCGGATATCCGCCCCGTCAGTGCGCATTTTTTGTGCCTATCGGTTTCGTTGCTCTCTCCTTGCATGAGATTAGCGGCACAAAACGCCAAGTTTCTCTGGCGGGTCTATACGCAGAAATACAACACCTTCGGGGAATACTGCGAGCCGTCTAGACACGGTAGTTGAAGCCCGCCGCCCTATTCAGCGGCAATCACTAACTAATCTGTCTAGGAGTTCATCATGAACGCAATCTCTGTAGCCAATGTGGCTATCCGTCAATTCGACAACCTTTATTCTCTCAATGATTTACATCGAGCAGCAGGCGGTTTAGAAAAAAATAAACCAGCAAACTGGCTGCGCAACAAGCAAACTGCTGATTTAATTGCTGAATTGGAAAAAGCTCAAATTCGAGCTATTCAGAAAAAACAAAAACTTGGCACTTTCGTTTGCAAAGAGCTGGTGGTTCACTACGGCATGTGGATTTCCCCGGCCTTCTCGCTGAAAGTTATCCGCGCGTTTCTCGACACGCAGGAAGATGTTTCAGGTAGCCCCAAGCTGGAAACCCAAACCACAATAGACGAGCGGCGCGGCCTGGTGGATGCGGTCAAGCTGCTGGTCGCCCGCTGCGGTATCGATTATTCGGCAGCCTACCGCATGGTGCATCAGCGCTTCGGCGTGGCGCATATCGACCAAATCGCCGCCCCGTTGTTGCCTGCTGCTGTGGCTTATGTGCATTCGCTCACGTTACAAAGCGGGCTGAACGGCGAAGTGTTGGACAGGCTACCTGAAAACTTGCAGCCAAAACCCTTGCGCAACTTGCAGGGCGCTGTAATCAACAGCCTGTACTGCGCCGAATTCCTCTACCGGCACCGGGCAGCCTTGCGCAGCCTGAACCGCCGCCTAGCAGCCACCCTGCACGACCATGCCGCCGACAGCATCATGTTCCTGCGCAACGTGGCCGAACAGGCAGGCATCAGTGTGCCCGATAACGAGTATTTCCAATACTTCCCCAGGGACGGCGATAGCGCGGAGAAAGCCCGCTATCACCAATTGAACGCGTGATGTATTCATCACAACACGAGCAGCCTTCGGGCTGCTTTTTTTATTTGGCTTAGGGTATGATGAAACTTGATTTACTCAGGTGTGTTGTTTGATAAATTTGATGCCTATAGTTTACTTATAAGTGTACAATGAAACCTAAACTGCTATACAATGGCATACGCCCTTTATGCGTACTATGCGAAGATGGGGAAGAAGTATCCAGCTTGGAACGTGAGCTGGATGACTATCAGCAATCCGCTCAAACTGTCCGTCATGCGGCCAGCATCCGGATTATTATGCAGCGTTTCGCTCGCGGTGAGCAGCTGCCATCACAGATGTTTCACAAGGCTGGCAAGATACACGGCATTCAAGTGTATGAGTTTATTAAACAACCGATTCGCATTTATTGTGTAAGCACTCCAAACTTGCAAGGTTGCTTCTTGCTTAGCCATAGTGTGCTGAAAAAATGGCAGAAAACTAAGCCGGCAGATTTGGAAAAGACTTATCGGCAACTACAAAATATGTTGTCCTTGGAGCATTTAGTGCCATGAATAAAATAGAAAATTACGAGCTAATAGAAGCTCAAGAAGAGGTAAAAGTAGATTTCGCCATCATGCTGAATAACCTCTTGGATGAAAAGAAACTCTCCTATACCGACCTAGCCAAACTCACGGGCAAAAGTAAATCTCTTGTTTCTAGGATTATGGGGGGTAGTAATAATCTGACTATCGAGACAATGGTTTCCATGCTATTTGCGCTGGATGAAAAGATTGTGATTTCAACCGAGTCTAAGCTGCAAGCAGAATATGGACGGGTTTTGAATATTACATCCGCCTCCCCTATAACCAACTTATCTAAGCGACAACCTTACCACATCGGAAACTTTAGACCGCTAGCACTGGAAGTATAAGATGAAAATTCAGATACTTGATGTTAAACAGGGTACGTCAAATCGGCAGGTTGCGGAAAAGAGTATTGATATATCAGAAATAACCAGGCGGCTTACCGTTACTCCAGGGAAGCTCTTCTTGAATGAAGAGAATGACCAGATTTTGCTTCGCCCTACAGTATGGTTTAGAGCTGTTAACGGACAGAACGAGAATATTTTCTCAATTAAAGCAGAATACATGGTATTCTTCCGTTTGACTGGTATTGGTGAACAAACACCGGAGCAAGTATTAAGTGGTAACCATGCACTAATTGAAAAATTACATAAATATTCTCAAATCGCAGTGGGTGTCCACCTCCAAATGGAATTAAATCTAACCGCAATAGATTCTGGAATGCCTATTTGGGAAGGGGAATACATTGAAGGATAAATGCCCAAGGATTGGGGGTTCCCTGGTCGGCGTTATGGCTCCGGTTTTCGGGGCCTTTCGCTTTTGAAATGCAATAAATCAGCAACAGATAACATAGGAACACTTGCATTTCGGTTATCAGAGGCGTATTATTCAATCGTTACCCATGCGGGGGTTTTCCCGTGGGTAAAAGATGTAGAATTCCAGCCCGAGTGCTTTGTTGCATTCGGGCTTTTTGCATTTGCTGGTGTAGCTCAAGAGAGGAACAGCCGCCTTCAGACTGACGGCGCTGTCTGTGGTAAAGGTGGTTTAAATGGTAAGCAAGAAAGGAAGCGGCGGCAGGCCAAAGAAACAGCTAACCGAAGCCCAAATCGAACAAGTAGAGGCATTGGCTGCGGTATTGTCAAAAGCGCAGATTGCTGATTATTTCGGTATGTCGCAAACAACATTCATCGAAATTGAGAAAAGACAGCCTGAGGTTTCTGAAAGATATAAAAAAGGGAGAGCAAAGGCCATCGACTCAGTAGCGCAAGGCTTGCTACAGCAGGCACGCGAAGGAAATATGGCCGCCGCAATCTTCTTTTTAAAAACTCAAGCCGGTTGGCGTGAAACTCAAGTAGTGGATAACGTAAGCTCTGATGGCAGCATGACTCCAACAACCATTACCCGTATTGTGATTGACCCCAAACAGAATGAACCTGAGCATTGATACCCCGCGCTGGTCTCTCCCTTTGTTGAAGCCATGCCGATACAAAGGCGTGAAAGGCGGGCGCGGTTCAGGTAAATCCCACGAGCGGGCGGAGTCGCTGATAGAGCAAGCAATATTGCACCCCGGTTTAAAGGTGGTGTGTATCCGCGAAATTCAGAAATCACTTAAGTTTTCAGCAAAAGCGCTGATTGAAAGCAAAATACAAAAATTCGGACTATCACACCTGTTTGAGATAACCCGCGATGAAATCCGCACCCCGGGCGGCGGCTTGATAATTTTTCAGGGGATGCAAGACCACACCGCTGACAGTATCAAATCATTAGAAGGCTTTGATATTGCATGGGTGGAAGAAGGGCAGAGCTTATCGCATCACAGCTTCCAACTGCTACGCCCTACTATCCGCGCCCCGGGTAGTGAAATTTGGGTAACATGGAATCCTGAACAGTCAACAGATGCAGTCGATGCTTTCTTTAACGAAGCGATTGCCAACGGTTCGGATGAAGTGTGCTTGGTTCACGTGAACTATTACGATAACCCACACTTGCCGGATGAGCTGCGCCGGGAAATGGAGTACGACCGCAAATATAACCCGCAGTCATTCGGCCATGTATGGCTTGGGGAATACAACACCAAAAACGAAGCCCAGATTTTCCGTGGTAAGTACGAAGAAAAAGCCTTCACGCCGCGCGATGATTGGGACGGCCCATATTTCGGGCTGGACTTCGGCTTCTCACAAGATCCTACGGCAGCGGTTAAATGCTGGATATATGACGGCTGTCTGTATATCGAGCGGGATTACGGCAAAATCGGGCTGGAACTGGACGATACCGCGCCCATGCTGCGGCAACACCTGCCGGGCATTGAAAAAGGGGCTGACGTAGATTAGCCCTAAATTCC